>CANRCU010000213.1 GCA_947629215.1 uncultured Clostridia bacterium | reverse complement strand
CTCCGCAATGCCCGTGGAAGCCTCCACATAAGAGCTTACCGTAGATGTACCGCAGACTGCGCCGCATGTGGTGGCTATGGCATCCGCAAGCATCGCCTTTTCTATATTTGGTACTTCCCCCTCTTCGGTCAGAAGATTACCTCTTGCGCAGGCTCCATACAGTGTGCCGATCGTATCGAACATATCTACCAGACAGAACGCAAGCGCAGTCGTCACGATCAATACGGCAAGCTCCGTTTTGCTGTGTTCTGCCAGATATAGCGAAAAATCAAAACCCTCCGTGAAAACCCTGCCGAATGCCTGCGTGCCAAAGTCCTTAAATGCGGTAAACGGGTTAAAATTCAGATTGTCTGTAAAGCCCTCGTAAAATCCGGAAACGGTAAGACCAAGAAGATAATACAGTATCGTTCCCCCAAGTATGCCCCAGAGTACAGCGCCCTTTATCTGCTTGCATGTCAGTACAGCGATCACGGTCAAGGCGGAAAGTGTGACAAGCATCGGAATAATATCTTTCCAAGCCACATTTCCCGAAAGAAGGTTGAAAGATGCAAGATTGACATAGGTAGACGGATCTGCCACCACAATGCCGGAATCTTTAAGCCCGATAAAGGCAATAAACAGCCCGACACCTGCGGGTATCGTTACCCTTACCGATGTGGGTATAGCCTCAAATATTTTCTTTCTAAGCCCTGTCACCGTAAGCAATATGAACATAATACCGTCGATCAAAACAAGTACCAGAGCATTGGCATAGCTTAAACCAAAGCCGAAACATACCGTATAGACAAAAAAGGCGTTGGAACCCATGGCGGATGCTTGTGCCAGCGGCAGATTTGCCAGAAGTCCTATCAGTACCGTTCCGATACATGCCGAGATCGCAGTCGCAATATAAATAGCGTTATATGATACCCCCGGAAGCTCAGCGAACATCCGGGAATTGACCATGAGGATATATGCCATAGTCATAAAAGTCGTAATTCCTGCCAGAGCTTCCGTTTTTAATGTAGAGCCGGATCCTTTTATATGAAATATTTTTTCTATTGATAACATCAGTCCTTGCACCTCGCATTCTTTTTCAAAAAATATAAAACAGAGCTATACGTTATATTTTTATTATAAGGCTGTTTGCGCCGTTTGTATGCTCGTGACCGTACCCGCTGACCGAAGCCTTCACTATCTTAACGGAGATCTCGTCGCCGCTTTCCATAGGATCGTAACGCTCCCCCTGCCATATAAAACGCATTTCAAGGCTGTCTTCTTTTTCCGAATACTCTATCGAGAGCGTGATCGGAAATCCCACTCCTTGAACAGGGACAAGATTCTGCGCAAGTATCTCCTCATACACACGGCGAAGTTTTTCCACCCGTTTTTTCGACAGCATATTCTTTTCACCGAATTGACGGATGCTTTCCGACATACCGATAAAATCATAGTCCAAAGACTCGACGGAAAGGGTAAGCGTTTTCAGTCTTTTTACAAAGGCGCGTGTTTTATACCGTTTTGGGCTGTCAAAAATTTCGTTCGGAGTTCCTTCCTCATAGATAATACCCTCGTCCATATAAAAAATTCGGGTGGAAACATCACGGGCAAACTGCATTTCATGTGTAACGATCATCATGGTAAGCCCTTCCGAGGCAAGCTGTTTCATAACACACTTAGCACCTCTCCCACCATTGTCGGGTCAAGCGCCGATGTAGGCTCGTCAAAAAGCACTATCTTGGGATCCATGGCAAGGGTGCGGGCAATTGCTGCCCTCTGTTTCTGCCCGCCCGACAGTTCGTCGGGGTAATTTGTCGCTTTCTGAGCCATTCCCACCATGCGTAAAAGTTCCATTCCGTCCAAGAGCGCCTCCTGCAGTGGCACGCCTTTTAACACGGTGGGCGCAAGTATCACATTTTCAATCACCGTCAGATGCCCAAACAGGTTGAAAGACTGGAATACCATGCCCATATGCTGTCTGAGCAGATCAAGGTTTACTTTTTTATCCGAAGTATCTTTACCAAAAACTTTGATCTCACCGCACGTCGGTGTTTCCAGACGATTTATACAGCGCAGCAGTGTGCTTTTTCCTGTGCCGGACGGTCCTATCACCGTTATGACATCGCCTTTAAAAATTTCAGCGTTTATATCTTCAAGCGGCGTAACTCTCTGATAGGATTTTTTAAGATGAGAAATGGCTATAACAGCTCTCGTGCCGTCTGTCTTTTCCCCGCAGTCTTTGGTTTTGCGTCTTGTGTCGGGACTTTTTTCGGCGTTTTCTATCATTGTCATAAGTCTGTCCGCGCGTTTGCGGCGCGCTTTCGGGCCTGTCCGCCTTTCGGCGATACCCAAAAGTGAAGTCAGCGCCCATGATAGTACGAAGTATATAGCCGCCGACGCTATAAGCGGAAAGAATGCCTCAAAGGTACGGCTGCGGATAAGGTCGGTAGCTTTTGTAAGATCCTGAACAGCAATATATCCTACCACCGAAGTCATCTTGACCATGGAAATAAACTCGCCCTTATAGACCGGCAGAATATGCTTAAGCGCCTGTGGGGCAATGATTTTGGTGAAGGTCTTTACACGGCCGAAGCCTATCGCAGTTGCAGCCTCCCACTGTCCTATATCAACGGCATCTATGCCGGTGCGCATCATTTCGGACACATAGACCGCAAAATTAACGGAAAACGCTGCTATCGAAACAACTATACCGCTAAGATGCGCCTTTGCAAACACCACATAAAACATCAGCATCAGCAATACAAGTACGGGTATGCCCTGTATCAGGCGTATAAATACCGCGGTAATTCCGGAAACCGCAAGGAAACGGCTCCTGCGCAAAAGACACAGCCCGAAGCCCAGTATGGTCCCGAACAGTGCCGAAAACACGGAGATCGCAAAGGTCGCCTCAAAACCGGAAAGTATCATTTTCCAACGGTTCTCTTGAATAAACGTCTTTTGAAAGCTATTGTATAAACCGCCGAGGAAGCCGACGCTTTCACGCTTTGAAACGATCCCGATATCCTCTGCCCGTACAAGAAATACCGTTCCGCCTATATAGTGCGGTTCTGTAAGGTCGATGCTCTTTTTGCGTTCGTCCGTTATGCTTATGGAACCGGAAACAATATCGGCTCGCTTGCTTGCAAGCATGGGTATCAGCGTATTAAAGGTCCCCTGCGTTATATCAAGCTCCATGCCAAGCTCCTTTGCTATAAGGGAAACCAACTCCACCTCCAACCCAAGCGATTGACCGTTTCCGCCGACATAGCTCATAGGTTCCATTGTGGAATCGTGGACATATCGAAGAGTACCGTTAGGTGAATCGTAATCGCCTATATCTATCGTCTTTTTACTTTCGTCTGCGCCAAGCCATTTTTCACGAAGTGCCTGCAAGGTCCCGTCTGCCTCATATTTTTCAATTATAGCGTTTACCCGTTCGGTCAGCGGACTGTTCTTTTGAAGCCCGAGGCCGTAACTGTCGGGCGTTATTGTTTCGGGAAATATTGCAAATTCCTGCTGACGCGCCACGGCAAGCTCGGCTATCGGCATATCCGTTATGACAGCATCCAGCGTTCCCGCATTCAGCGCCAGCAGCTGCGAAGGGAAATCATCATAATATTGTGGGATAGTACCGTCCACAACTCCGTCAAGCAGTTCGTCATAAACCGAGCCGGTCACCAAGCCCACTTTTTTGCCGGAAAAATCCCGAAGGCTTTGATAACGCGCGCCGTCGGAGTTTTCCGCGACCACGGCAACGATACCGCCCGTATAATTCGGTTTGGAAAAATACACTTTTTCGGCTCTCTCTTCGGTCACCGTAAAGCCGCAGGCTCCCATGTCATACTTGCCTGTTTCCACACCCGAAAGAAAAGAGGTTCTCTCCACGTTATTGATATTAAGACCGTAGCCGTATGCCTTGCAGAAACGCGCGGCAATATCCAAGTCATACCCTTCCGCATGATTGTTTTTTATGTAGGCAAACGGCTCATTCCCAAGACACATTGCAAGCTCTACCGTGCCGTTTGACGCAGGCAGATTTTCAAAGGCTTCAACATTCTTCAGGCTCTCGTCCGGACCAAACCATATGTCTTCCAGTTCTTCAAGAGTACCGTCGGCTTTCAGCCCGTCAAGGAAAATGTCAAATTCATCATACAGATGTTTCCCTTTATCCGTCTTTGGAAACACAAACGCATAGCTGTCCTCTGTCAGATATTCCGGCAGATAGGCAATGCCGTCGTTTTC
>CANRCU010000212.1 GCA_947629215.1 uncultured Clostridia bacterium | reverse complement strand
GGCACGAGCCTCTTTATTCATTGTGAAAAAAACTGAATGAAATGCTTGCATTTCATTCAAGGGGATGTTGCAAAGCGACATCCCTTGTATTTTGTTCCCGTCTATGCTATACTTATTTAGAAAACATTAGTGGGGTGAGCCTGTTGAAATTAAAAAGAGCATTATATTTTCTTATATTTGTTTTTATATGCCTCGGTACTTTCTTGTTTTTGCAAAGGTTTGCAAAGGTCGGCGTACCCTTTGTTTTCTATGAATGGCAGCAGATGACCTATACAGACCAAAACGGCAATACCTCTGTTTTGGACAATAACACGCTCTATGACCACAATGATGCAAAAACGGACGGTTATTATACGTTTACCGCAACGGTGAACAATATAAAAGAGGCGGATTATATTGAGCTGAATATGCTGAATTGCAGCGCCGAAGTATACACGGACGACCAACTTATATACAGCTGCGATTATACGCCGCCCGAAGAATATATAGATATGAACAATATCGAGCTGCCCTTTCCCGACCTTGCAACAAGTTGCAAAGTCACTCTTGTATGCCGCTATCACAAAGATAAAGAGGCGGGCGTTTTTCCGCCCATGCTGAAGGTATCGTCGGATGTGATGGAAAGCGATTTTATGCTTGCCGTGGCTAATTATTACGCTATACCGTCGGGTATACTTGCCTTTATTTTTATTGTTATATGCGGTATCTATCTGCTTGGTCTGGCTATGGGCAGACCCGATCACAGCCTTGTTATCCTTGCTTTTGCCGCGATAGGCTTGTCCGCTTACGAGCTGACCATAGGCAACGGCAGCAGCTTTGTGCCGCTTTGGTTCGCAAATGCCGTAACAAGCAATATTGCAATATATATCATACCTGCGGCTGTTATACTTTATGTGATACTAAACGGCAAAAAGAAAGCTTTCAGTCTGTTTTTCTTTTTATGCGTCGTTCTTTCGGTGCTGGTGTATGCAATTTATTATATATCGTCCTTCGGCTGCGAAAGGGCGCTTACGGAAATAAGAGCCATGCTTGAAATGGGGCTAAACAACAGATTTGTACACTGGCTAACGGTCTTTGTCGTTACGGCTTGCGCGCTGTCGTCGCTTTTGTATCATGTTTTTTCGATTGCGGATACAGAGGCAAGAACAAGTATATTAAAAACACAAAATGAGATAGCACGAAAGAGTTATGATACATTGCTGAAGAGCTTCCGTCAGTCATCGGGGCTTAGACACCGCCAAAAAAGCGATATGATAGCCTTGAAACTTATGTACGACCAGAACAAGATAAACGAACTTGGCGAATATCTTAATAAGATAACCGAAATTTCGGGCAGTATGCCAAGGATAGATTTTTCGGATAACTATACTGTCAATTCAATAGTGCAGTATGCCTTTTCCGAGGCGCAGTCTGTCGGTATAAAATTTGACACGGATATATCCGTCCCCGATAAATTGAATATATCCGACGGCGACCTTTGCACTCTGCTTGTCAATATGCTTGACAACGCTGTCGAAGCGTGTAAAAATACCTCGGACGAGAGGGAAAAGACAATAGAACTAAGGATAAAATACAGCAAAGGCTTTTTGTCCGTAATGTGCCGCAATACCTGCCCTTCGGATACCGAAAACAAGTCTTTAAAGACAACAAAGCGTGATAAGCTGAACCACGGCTTCGGTATGGGTCAGATGGAAAGCATAGCGAAAAAATATAACAGCCTGCTGGATATAAATCGCTCAAACGGCTATTTTACCGTACAGACTTCTCTTAGAGATACGGGAAATGCCGAATAATATCGACTGCGGAGGTACTATATGGAATTTACGGAAAAATATATGTCGCCGCTTGGCGAAATTCTTATTTCCTGCAACGAAAACGCCTTGACGGGACTGTGGTTTGAGGGGCAGAAATATTTTGCCGAAGGGCTTGACAATGTAAACGAGGAAAGACCGACGCCCGTTTCGGAACGGACGAAAGAATGGCTCGACATCTATTTTTCGGGCAGAGAACCGGGATTTTTGCCTCCGCTTACTTCGGCTGAAACCGAGTTTCGCCAAAAAGTCAGGGCTGCGTTGCTTGATATACCTTACGGCAAAACCGTGACATACGGCGAGATAGCCGCAAAAATCGGTACAAAGTCGGCAAGGGCGGTCGGCAATGCCGTGGCGCATAACAGAATATCGGTCATAGTGCCTTGTCATAGGGTGTTTGGGGCAAACGGCAGCCTTACCGGGTATGCAGGCGGCATAGACAGAAAATTGAAATTGTGCAGGCTTGAAAAAATTTCCGTTATGCGTTCTTATTAAGTCGGTTTTACAAACTAAGTTAGGTGTTGCTTTGCAGCACCCTTTTTTGATTTAGTCCAAAAAATAGTATGGTAATTTCGGATAATATATGTTATACTGTATACAGGAAAGTATTTTTCGGTTTACGGAGGTTTTTTATGTATCACGGATATATAAGAACGGCGGCTGCGACACCAAAAGTAAAAGTCGGCTGCTGTTCGTACAACAAAGAACAGATATTAAACAATGTCAGGGCAGCCCATGCAAACGGCACGGATATTCTTGTGCTGCCCGAGCTTTGCATAACTGGTTATACCTGCGGCGACCTTTTCGGTCAGACGGCGCTTATCGAAACGGCAAAAGAGACCTTGCTTGAAATTGCCGAAGAAACAATGGATATGAATATTATTTTTACCGTCGGTCTGCCGTTTGAGTATAAAAACAAGCTCTACAACTGCGCGGCAGTTTTGTATAAAGGCAAAATTTTAGGCATTGTTCCAAAAACCTTTTTGCCAAATTATAACGAATTTTATGAAATGCGCTGGTTCACACCTGCGCCAAAAGAGGGCGTAAGAGTAACGATAGGCGAAAACGACGTTTATTTCGGAACGGATATTATTTTCAATGCGGAAGGTAAAATAAAATTTGCCGTAGAGCTTTGCGAGGACCTCTGGGCGCCTGCTCCGCCGTCGGTAAGGCATTGCCTTGCAGGCGCCGAAATGATACTTAATCTTTCCGCGGGCAATGAGATAACGGGCAAGGCGGAATACCGCAGAGAGCTTGTTTCGGGTCAGTCGGGACGCCTTATCTGCGGCTATATCTACGCTTGTGCAGGCGACGGCGAAAGTACCACAGACGTTGTATTTTCGGGGCATAATATTATAAGCGAAAACGGCATTGTCCTTGCCGAGAGTAAGCTTTTTGAAAACGGTATCGTATATGCGGATACCGATATTATGAATATCCGCGCGCACAGAAGGAAAAATACCAGTTTCCGCACCGACGGTGACGGCTATGCCGAAACGTATTTTGCATTTTCGCCGAACAAAAACGAAAATTTGCTTCGTTTCGTCGATCCTCACCCGTTCGTGCCTTCGGACGAGAGCAAAAGAGAATATCGCTGCAAGGTCATTATGGATATACAGGCTCAGGGGCTTAAAAAACGTATAGAACACATCGGCTGCAACAATGTTGTCATAGGCATAAGCGGCGGTCTGGATTCTACGCTTGCGCTTATAATAACGGCGCGTGCATACGATATTTTAGGCAAAGACAAAAAAAATATAATCACCGTGACAATGCCCTGTTTCGGCACGACCCAAAGAACGCATACAAACGCCGTAAAAATGTGCGAGGCGCTCGGGACAACGCTTGTTGAGGTGGATATAAAAAATGCCGTTATGACGCATTTTGAAGATATAGGTCACAACTGTGAAAAACACGATCTTACTTATGAAAATTCACAGGCGCGCGAGAGAACGCAGGTGCTTATGGATATTGCGTCAAGATATAACGGTTTTGTGGTCGGCACGGGCGACCTGAGCGAGCTTGCGCTTGGCTGGGCGACCTATAACGGCGACCATATGAGTATGTACGGCGTTAACAATTCGATACCAAAAACACTTATAAAATATCTTGTAAAATATGTTGCGGATTATACGCCGAAACCGCTTTTGAAAGAGGCGCTTTACGATGTTCTCGATACACCCGTATCGCCGGAACTTCTGCCGCCCGATAAAGACGGCAATATATCGCAGATAACCGAAGATAATGTCGGTCCTTACGAATTGCATGACTTTTTCTTATATAATATGATGAGGCTGTCGTTCCCGGCGGAAAAAATTTTTTACCTTGCAAAAATTGCATTCAAAGACGTTTATGACGACGAAACTATAAAAAAATGGCTCAAAAACTTTTATTGGCGGTTCTTCGGTCAGCAATTCTAG
>CANRCU010000211.1 GCA_947629215.1 uncultured Clostridia bacterium | reverse complement strand
CGCTTCTGTACCAGCTTACCGCGACTGCGCCGCAATATTGCCTGCACAACTCGGCAATTTTAGTTGTCATACCGTAACCCGAAGTTGTGAAATTCGGCACAAGCAAATTCTTTCGGCAAATTTTCAGAATTTCCTCAAAATGCTCGTGTTGGTCGGGGTCGCCTCTGCCGCCAAGCGCAAACTGATTGCACCTGCCCCCGGACTGCCCGGCTATCAGGCTGAAATCCTCAACGGACATATTCGGGCGTTCCACCAGCATGCCGCTTTGATAACAGCCGATGCCCGCCTTCGCGCAAAGCCCGCTCCTGCCGTGAATACAATGCCCCATAATCCCGACGTCAATCAGGTGCGGATACGACGCCATAAACGGGTCTGTGCCCGTGTCCTTGCCGTTTTCGTCAAGCACGCCCGTGCGGATATAAGCTCCCGTCGCGGTGTCAAACGCGGTCTTGAAGCGATACTTTTTATCTTCAATTATGTACCGCATTTAAGCTCAGCTTTCCTCGTCCAGTTTCTCTTTCAGGCGGCGGAAATCCTCTTTCGTGAAATTGCCGGGGTCAATGCCACATTTGCTGCAGTGATATTCGAAAGCGTCGCGGTCAAACTTTGTATCTCCTGCCTCAATCATCGACTCCACAATGCGCTCGATATGCTCGTCGCTAATGCCGTTGTAGCCTGCGTCGTCCATTGCGGCTAACTGCCAGGGTTCAAACATAATTATTCCTCCTTAAAAATTAGTTCCCTTAACTTTATTATAGCACTCCGAAATGCGGTTTGTCAAGCGGATTACAAAGAATTTGCGGCACAAAAAAGCGGCGCATTTACGCGCCGCTTTTAATTTAAACATTACTTTTTCCTTCTTGGTTTTATGCACTTTTTGCAGCCACGGAATGCGCAAGGTCCGATTTTCTCAACCGTTTCGGGAATTGCAACCTCAAGCTCACTGCACTCATAAAATGCATTTCTTCTGATTTTCTTCACAGTGCTCGGAATGATGATTTTTTCAAGCCGACAGCACTTTTCAAATGCATATTCTCCGATTTCCGTCACGCCCTCAAAAATAAAGATGTTTTTAAGAGTTTCACAGCTGCTGAACGTGTATTTCCCGATTTTCTTTACTCCGACGGGTATATTGACGCTTTCAAGTTTTACGCAATCTTCAAATGCGTAATCTCCTATTTTCAAAACGCTCCCGGGAATAGAAAGGGTTTTCAGGTTTCTGCAATATCTAAATGTGTTGTCTCCGATTTCTGTCAAGCCTTTCGGAAGATCGACCTTTGTCAAGCTTTGGCAGTTAAGAAACGCTGCTTCTCCGATTTTTGTCAGGCTTTTTGAAAATGTTATGCCTGTAAGACCAAAACAATTTTTAAACGCCTCGCTCCCGATTTCCGTCACGCTGTCGGGAATATATACGCATTCAAGCTGATTGCGCCAGCCGAATGCGCTGCGCCCTATTTTCGTTATTCCCTCGGGAACATCTATTCCCGCATCGTCCCCGTTGTATTTCAGCAAAACTTTCCCCAAAATTACAAATTTCTTATCTTTATTATTTTCATACCACTTAGTATCAGAAAAAAGTCCGTCAATGCAGGTAACGCTGTCGGAAACGCTGATGTCTTCAAGGTTTTTGCAGCCTGAAAATGCGTGCTCCCCGATTTTCTTTATTTTGCCGGGAATGTCTATAGAGGTCAATTTCGCGCAGTCTGAAAAAGCGCTTCTTCCGATGCTCGTCACCCTTTTGGGAATGTTGATGCTTGTAAGGCTTTTGCAGCCGGAAAAGGTTCTGTCATTTATACTCGTAATTTTGGGTGGGATATTGACGCTTTCAAGGCTCGCGCAATTTTCAAACACTCCGCCATATCTGCTGTCCCTGCTGCCGATTTTCTTTAAAGTGTCGGGCAGAGTGAGATTTTTAAGGCTCCTGCAATCGTAAAACGCACGGTCGCCGATTTCGGTCACGCCTTCGGGAATGACGACGGTTTTAAGCCTTTCACAGCCGTAAAATGTTCTGCTTGGAATTTCATTCACACCTTTGGGAAGTCTAACGCTTGTAAGGCTTTCGCAGCGGCAAAATGCGTCTTGACAAATTTTCGTCAATCCATCAGAAATATCAAGACGCTTCAGACTCTTGCAGTCATAAAACGCCTCATAGCCGATTGTTTTAACTTTTTCGGGGATATTAACGCTTTTCAGATTTGTACAGCCGAGAAACGCCCGGGTTCCTATTAAAACTGCGCTGTCGGGAATAACGATGCTTTCAATGTTATCGCATTCCCCAAACGCCTCCAAACCGATTACCGCAACACCCTCGGGGATTACAACATCTTTCTTGCTGCCGCGATATTCCAAAAGGCATTTTCCTAAAATTACGAATTCCTCATCCGCTTTGTTTTTGTACCACAAGGTGTCCTTAAATGTGTGCTTGTTAATGCAGGTATTTTCATCGGAAACATCAATGTTTATAAGGTTCGCGCAGAAGCAAAACGCTTCATGACCGATTTCCTCCACTCCCTGCGGAATAACAATGCTTTTAAGTCTTTCACAATTATAAAATGCGCCGTGACTGATTATTTCAACGCTGCGCGGAATGGTGATGTCAGTCAGCGCGATACAGCCAAAAAACGCACGATCGCCGATTTCCTTTACACCCTCGTGAATAACAACGCTTTTAAGGCGTTTACAATTTGTAAACGCTCCTTCACACCATCTGCTCTCTGTGCTGCCAATTCTTGTTACCGTACCCGGAATAACAATTTCTTTCAGCCTCGAGCAGCCGAAAAATGCCTTGTCACCAATTTCCGCAACGCCCTCGGGAATGTTGATACTTTCAAGAGCGGTGCATTCTCGAAATGCTTCCTTTTCAATTATTTTCAAGCTGTCGGGGAAAACAATTTTTTTGAGATTCCTGCATTCGCGGAACGCTGCCCACTTGATTACCGCAACTCCCTCGGGGATAACCGCTTCTGTCCCATTGCCGCGGTATTTCATAAGCACTTTTCCCAAAATAAGAAACTCGTCAGACGCATGTTCTTTATACCAGCGAGTGCCTTTAAACGTTAATTCGTCAATATCAGTAACCCTGTCTGAAACGTCAATGTCTATAAGGCTTCGGCATTTGTAAAAGATACCATATCCGGTTTTTGTCACGCTGTTTGGGACGTTGACGCTTTTAAGTTTGTCACAATAGGAAAAAGCCCTCTCGCCGATTTTGGTAACACCCTCGGGAATGGTTATGCTTGTAAGACACTTGCAGCAGGAAAACGCTTCCTCGCCGATTGAAGTCACGATCTCGGGAATTTTGATGCTTTTCAGCTTCCAACAACCGCCAAATGCTCTCTCGCCTATTTCCGTAACGCCATCGGGAATTACAATTTTTTCAAGATTATGGCAGCAGTAAAAAGCTTTTTCGCCAATTTTGGTCATACCCTCGGGAATGGTTATACTTAAAACGCCGTCGCAATCCATAAACGCTTCCGGCGCGATTTCAGTCACGTTTTCGGGGATAGCGACATCCGTAACGCCCTCTTCCTCTATGTACTTCACAAGTACGCCGTCTGCGATTACAAAGCCCATAATAGTTTCCTCCGTTCAGTTTTTCAGGCGGAGTAAGTCATCCTGAAATTGGTTGTTTGACTTTATTATAGCACTTTATAATGCGTTTTGTCAAGCGGGGTTTATCATTATCCTCGAAACGGCACTGTAAAGCGATTTTTAGCTGTTATTCACAAAATCCGAGCGCGAATTTTATTTAATATTTTTGCAAAACCGAAACTATAGTTACTGTCAAAAAACGATTTTGTGTGTTACAATTTTATTAAACAGCTGTTAAAACTTTACAAGGAGGTTCAAAATGTGGACTTTAACTTCGTGCAATACTGACGGCACAAAATCCTACGGAATTCAAAAGGGCGAAACTACAATCAACGACATTTCCGTCAACCGCGCCGAAATTGAGGAATTTGTGGAGCTTCTCAATCGCTGTGATGCGTCCGAAATTCACGCTTATGAGCTGGTTGAAGATTTTCTCGGAAAATAATTTTCACGCATTTTAGGACAATTTTTTGCGCGCCCGGGCACAATTTCAAAAAAATAATCGTCGCTGATCCGTTGCCGGACTGCGGCGGTTTGCGCTATATCGGAGAAGTTGAGAAAAAATGCAAGTTAAAAAATTAAGTCTGCTAACTTCACAGAAATATATATTTCCTAATCTAAAAATCAAGGCGGTGCACACAAACACCGCCTTATAAATTACAGTCTG
>CANRCU010000210.1 GCA_947629215.1 uncultured Clostridia bacterium | reverse complement strand
AATTATTGCGTATGCTCGCCGAAAAAGGCGAAAAAAAGACCTTTGCCTATATACGCAGGCTGAAAAGGTATTAGGAGTTGAGTTTTATGTATAAACAGCTGTACAGCATACTTGCGGGTATATTTTTTATATTTGCGGGCTTTTTGTTTATGCTGAGAAATATTTTGCCGCTTCACTGCGGTCATCTGCTTTTTGCGATAGCCGGGGTGGAATTGATTGTGATGCATATTTTCACAAAAAAGACTTTTCCGCTCGTTTTGGGCAGTTTTTTGGCATACGGCGGTATATTGCGGTGTTTTGACACGGGCTATGAATTACAGGCGGCTCTTATTTCGGCGACGATATTTTTTGCGCCGACCGTGATATTTCTTTTTTTATACTTCAAAGACCACAAGCGCGCGCAGCTGACTTGGCTTTTTTTGTTTTTCTTTTTGGGTGTGGATGTGATAATTTTGCGGTTTTTGGACATAAGCGCCGTGAGCGCCTTGTTTTTATGCATGGGGTCTGCGCTTGTGCTTGACTATATTGCGGGTATGACTTATTCGCGAACGACGGGGCTGCAATTCGGTGTAGCGCTTATTATCCTTGGCGCGCTCAAATTGCTTGATTTGAGCATATACTTCAATATTCTGCTGCCTGCGGCGCTTATATGGCTCGGGATATTGTTCTTTATAAAAGCGATCAAGGGTTAGGAGGGTCGGAAAATGGCTGAGATAGGTGAAGTTATAGAAAACGAAAACAACAAAGTCGTGGTCAGGCTCGAACGCACGGAGGCTTGCGCAAAGTGTCGCGCGTGTTCTGTGGGTATGAAGTCGGAAGAGATGCTTATAAAAGCCGAAAATCTCTGTAATGCAAAAACGGGGGATTTTGTGGAGATAGCGCTTGAGGAAGTCGATTTTATCAAAGCCGTGTGCATTATGTACGGTTTTCCGTTTATTATGTTCCTTATAGGCGTATTCGGCGGATATTACGGTTGTTTGAAGTTGGGGATAGCGGGCGCGGAGTACATCGGTTTCGGCTTGGGGCTGGTGTTTGTTTTTATTGCTTATGTAATAATACGCTCTCAGGAAGGGCGGCTGAAAAAGGGCAATTACATTCCCAAAGCGGTCGCAATAAGAGGAAAAACGGAGTAAGGATATTATGATAGCGGAATATTTGAACGAAAAATTCGGGATAGACAAGAGGGTAACGGACTTTTGTCTTTCCGTTGAAAAGGAAATAAGGGGCATTTTTGACGGCATAGACGCAAATGCCGAAATAAATCAATACAAGGTTTTGCATGCGATGCAGAAAAACAAGCTTGGCGAGGCGCACCTTGGCGGCACGACGGGTTACGGTTACAACGACCTTGGGCGTGACACGCTGGAGAAAATTTATGCCGATGTGTTCCATACGGAGGACGCCCTTGTGCGGCCGCAGATAATAAGCGGCACTCATGCGCTGACTGTGGCGCTTTTCGGCAATTTAAGATACGGCGACGAGCTATGTTCTCTTGTCGGCGCGCCCTATGACACGTTGGAGGGCGTTATAGGTCACAAACGTGAGGTAAAGGGTTCTTTAAAGGAACACGGTATAGGTTATCGGGAGCTGCCGCTTTTGGAAAACGGGCGTGCAGACTTGGAGAACATACCGTCGGTTATAAACGAAAAGACCCGTCTTGTGACCATACAGCGTTCAAAGGGCTATTGCTGCCGTCCGAGCCTTTGCATAGACGAGATAGAGGAAATCATCAAAAGGGTAAAGGCTGTACGCGGCGATATTATTTGTATGGTTGACAACTGTTACGGCGAATTTGTCGATACGGTCGAGCCGTCGGACGTGGGGGCTGACCTTGTTGTGGGTTCGCTTATCAAAAACCCCGGAGGGGGGCTTGCGCCCGTTGGCGGATATATCGCAGGCAAGGCGGAATATGTCGAAAATGCGGCTTATCGTCTTACTGCACCCGGCATGGGCAAGGAAGTGGGTCCGAGCCTTGGGGTGACGGCTTCGCTTGTGCAGGGGCTGTTTTTGTCGCCTTCGGTAACTGCCGCAAGTCTGAAGGGGGCTGTTTTTGCCTCTGCTATTTTTGAAAAGCTGGGGTTTGAGGTCATGCCGACACCTCGTGAAAAGCGCGCGGACATTGTGCAGGCTATACAGATGAGGACAGCCGAAAATGTCATCAGCTTTTGCGGAGGTATACAAAAGGGCGCGCCCGTTGACAGTTTTGCTGCACCCGAGCCGTGGGATATGCCCGGTTACGATTGCCCCGTTATTATGGCTGCGGGGGCTTTTGTTCAGGGTTCGTCGATAGAGTTGAGCGCCGATGCGCCGATGAAACCGCCTTATACCGTTTATATGCAGGGCGGATTGACTTGGTATCATGCCAAAGTAGGTATAATTATTGCAGTCAACGAGATGTACAAAAAAGGACAGATTAAATTTTAAAAAACAGGTCTGTCGCAAAACTGAACTTTTTGATAAAAAGTGAATTTTTAGATCAAGGTTACTTGCATTTTTTAAGTAGCTTTGGCGTCGTCAGACTAAATCCGCAGGACGAGCTTTGCCCGTCCGAGGAAAACAGCGAGTTTCAAGGCTCGTCAGAGCCGCCGGAATGAGCTGTTTATACTGCTGTTTAATCTCGAAAAAGTCCCAATAGGACTTTTTCGACACTCATACGCTCTGTTTGCGGACAGGGCGTGTTTTTGTGTCGGAAAAATGCAAAAATTTTGTTTGGCATATTGCTTATTTTGCGGAAATGTGGTATGATAGAAATATATAAAAATTCTTGTCAAAGGAGATAAAAACGCTATGGATCGTCAGATAGAGGACCTTATAATAAATATAGAAAAAGTCATTGTCGGCAAACGTCAGGCAATTATAAAAGTTATATGCGCCCTGCTCTCGGAGGGGCACATACTTATAGAGGACGTGCCGGGTGTGGGCAAAACACGGTTGGTGGCTGCCCTTGCGAACTCGGTGGACGGCAAATTCAACCGTATACAGTTAACGCCCGATATTATGCCGTCGGACATAGTCGGTTTTTCGATGATTTCGCCGCAGACAAGGGAACTGGAATACCGTGAGGGCGCTGCGATGTGCAATTTTCTGCTTGCGGACGAAATAAACAGAGCGTCGCCTAAAACGCAGTCGTCACTGCTTGAAGTAATGGAGGAGCACCAGATTTCGCTTGACAACAACACAATGCCGCTGCCCGTGCCGTTTATGGTAATGGCTACGCAAAATCCCGTCGAAACTTACGGTACATATCATCTTCCCGAAGCTCAAATGGACAGATTTCTTATGAAAATTTCAATGGGCTATCCCGCGCCCGAAGAAGAATTTGATATAATAACACGTTCCGAAAACCCGAATTTTGCCGACAAACTGCCTGCCGTTATGACTACGGAGGACGTTAACAGGCATATTGCGGCGGCTAAAAAAGTGCGTTGTTCGGACAGTTTAAAAAAATACATAGTCGAGCTGCTGAACGCAACACGTTCTTCGGATGCCGTAAAGTTGGGGGCGTCGCCAAGAGGCGGCATAGCGATGCTGAAAGCCGCAAAGTCCTATGCGTACATAGACGGGCGTGATTATGTTGTACCCGACGATATAAGGGCTGTGATGTCGGCGGTATTGTCGCACAGGCTTATGCTCTCGCCAAAGGGTAAATCGGCTTATCCCGATGCGGAAGCCGTTATGGAAGCGATAGCTATGACCGTACCCGTACCGGTGAAGTAGGTGAATTTATGGAGGCTGTTTTTACGACCTGCGTTTTGCTGATGTTTTTGGCTTTTTATGTGATATATCATCATCAAATAAAAAAAGAGATAAGTGACCCTGTATCTTCTCAATATACCCGACTGCGTATGAAATACAGGGTGGTCGGCTCTGTTTTAGCGCTGTTTTTGGCGGTGGTATATTTTTTGCCGAATGCAAATTCGGAGAATATACCCGTATTTGCGGCAGTCATGATAATGCTTTTTTCTCTGTCGGCATCGGAATATTTTTTGGTGACACGGAGGATAAAGAAAAACCCCGAAATAATGGGCGCGAAAAAATATACCGCGGTGAAAATTTTTTATATGGTACTTATTGCGATTGAGATTTTGATAATAAGTCTGATGTTGGCTTATTTGTAAAGACCCCTCCGTCGGCTTGTGCCGACACCTCCCCTTACAGGGGAGGCAAACAAGGGTGTCGCAAAGCGACACCCTTTGAATGAAATGCAAGCATTTCATTCAGTTTTTTTACAATGAATAAAGAGGCTCGTGCCGACCGTTGGTCGGCGACT
>CANRCU010000209.1 GCA_947629215.1 uncultured Clostridia bacterium | reverse complement strand
AGCGGGTGTTCTGGAGCAGCACCACGTCGCCGTCCTTCATCGCGGCGACGGCGGCCTTCGCGTTCTCGCCGACGACGGCGTCGTCGTCCGCGAAGACGACCTTCTTGCCGAGGTACTCGGACAGGCGCTCCGCCACGGGCGCGAGGGAGAACTTCGCCTCCGGGCCGTTCTTGGGCTTGCCGAGGTGGCTGCAAAGGATGACCTTGCAAAGCGTGAAAATACAAATATGTCGCTTTCCGAGGCATCTTTAAAAAAATTGTATGACGGTATACTCAACGGCAGTGTCAGCAGGCTTGAAAGTTATGCGGAATGTCCGTTTGCTTATTTTCTTGAATATGGGCTGAGGGTTCGTGAAAGAGAGGTTTATAAATTCGATTCTCTGCGGCTTGGAAATCTTTTTCACAGTGTTTTGGAACGTTTTTCAAACGAGCTTGCCCGTGAGAAACGTGATTGGAAAGAGATGACCGAAATCGAGACATCCAAAAGGGTAGACAGCTGTGTGGACGGTATAATACCAGATGCATTCAATGAGATAGCGGCTGCCGATCCACGGTTCGTCTATACCGTAAAACGTGTCAAAAACACAATGACAAGGAGTATAAATGCGCTTTGCAGCCATGTTCGCACGGGTCTGTTCAGACCAAGCGGTTTTGAGGTGGAATTTGGCGCAGGCAAGACGCTGCCGCCGATAGTTTTTGAGTTTGATGATAATAAAAGAATAGTTTTAAACGGCAAAATAGACAGAGTGGATATACTGAAAAACGAGGATAAAAGTTTTGTCAAGATAATCGACTATAAATCGGGCAACAGAGAGTTCAGCAAAGAAGAGCTGTACTACGGTCTGCAATTACAGCTGATATTGTATATGGACACATATTTGAAATCTGCAAGAGCCGTAAACGCCGAAAAATTGCTTCCCGGAGGTATGTTTTATTTTAAAGTTTCCGATCCTATGGTCGAGAACAACAGCGCCGATGTCGATATCGAAAAACTTGTTTTGGAGCAATACGATATGAACGGTCTTGTGTTGGACGATGCCGAGGTGCTTGATGCAATAGGCGAAACAGTGATGGAAACTAAAAGTAAAAGAAAAACGCAGACAATAGCAAAGGGCGGCTACGTCAAACTTGGCGAGTTTGAAGAGCTGTGCAAAAAGGCTGAGGAAATAGCCGTTCTGCTCGGGAAAGATATGCTTGGCGGCAATATAGATATAAATCCGTCAAAGTGTAAAAATTGCACGGGTTGTGATTACTGCGGTTACGGCAGTATTTGCCGCTTTGATGCCAAGGAAAATGCAGATTACCGTACAAAATTTATAGACGACAAAAAAGAATAACATCTGTGCTATTCGGGCAGGCAATTCATACCGAAAAAAGTCAATACATACAAAAGATATTGATTTAAAAGGTCTGAATTTTTATAATAACGGTATATAGGCTATTAAAATAGTGTAAGTAAAGAATATTATCGGAGGAAAATTGAACATGAATAAAAAAGCAAAATTTTATGTATTGCTGATGTATATTATTGCGGCAGCTGCGGCATTTCTGATATGCAGACAGGTCTTTATAATAAAGCAAATAGCGCCGTATGGCAATAATTCGGTGTTATGTATGGACCTATGGGGTCAGTATTTCCCGATGTATATACAAAATGCACGTGCGGAAAGTCTGTCCGAGCTGTTTTATTCATGGGACGGAGCATTCGGTCATAATAACTGGGCGCAAAGCGCATATTACTGCAACAGTGTTTTTTTGCTGCTGTTAAAGTTTATTCCTTTGGAAAAAACGGTCGAAGCGATAGATATTTTCTGTATGATAAAAATTGTTCTTAGCGCTTTAAGCTGCCTTGCTTTTTTAAGACATAAGCTGAAAAATAATTCTCCTGTGCTTGTCGGGTGCGCTGTGGCATATTCGGTCTGCGCATATATGCAGGCATTTTTATCACAGTTTATGTGGACGGATCTGCTTATTTACGCGCCGCTTATTCTTATAGGTATTGACAGGCTTGTCTATGAAAGCAAGTCGGTCATGTATACATTGATGCTTGCGGCAGCCCTTATATCAAATTTTTATGTCGGGTTTGCAATGTGTATTTTCAGTGTTGTCTATTTTACAGCAAATGCCCTGATGTTAGGGGATTATCAATTTGATGACAGATTATTCCCCGCTTTTTCGGGATTTGATAAAATAAAGGCTGCATTTATCCGGTTTGCGGTATTTTCATTGCTTGCGGGTATGCTCTCGGCTGTATATCTGATACCCGTCGGTATGGCAATATCGGGTACGCTTGCCGCAGATGCGGACAGACCCGAAAAATTTGAATGGTATGGTAATATAATCTCTGTTTTCAGGGATATGCTGACGGAAAGGCCGCTTTATCTTGAATATGATAACGCAAATATTGCAACATCGGTAGCTGCGTTTATCGCTTTGCCTGTTTATTTTTGCAATAATAAAATAAAAGTATCAGAAAGAATATTTAATTTTTTGGTGCTGATATTTCTTTTGATCTCGCTTAACTGTAATATTTTGAATTATATCTGGCACGGATTTCATTTCCCGAATCAGCTGCCCGGCAGATGGACATTTTTGTTTGCTCTGTTCATTGTTATGCTGACGGCGGCAGGGCTTTCCAAACTTGACGGGCTATTGCCGTTTTTGTCAATGATAGGCTGTATTATCGGTCTTACTGCTTTGCCGATAACAGGGAACGGTTTGGAAGAAAAAGTTGAGATAACGGGCAAAATGTATTTTGTTGCATTGATGTGCGCGGCTGCGGTAATGGTCGTTTCCGTCATATGTGTATTTACCCGGGGAACAAAAAGACAAAAAAAAGACGAGAATCGAAAGAAAATGATTATAAGAAGGTGTACCGAGTTTGTCTGTTCACTTATAATGGCAGCGGTCATCATCTTTGACTGCGGTTCAAATTTTATGACTGTTTCACAGTATGAGGGGAACAAAGGTCTGCAAGTATCCGATGAAGAAGGTTATGCCAAAACGCTTGAAAAAATGTGCCGAAACGGTGAAAAGCAGCGCAGCGGCAAGACCGAATTTTACAGAACGGAGGCAAACGGCGGTTTTACATTTAACAGCTCTATGTTGGGCGGTTATCATGGTATGGGGTATTATTCTTCAACAATGCAGGGCAATGTATTTGAGTTTTTGAAATATCTCGGCAACCGTGTTTATGCAGATAAGGTAAGTACGGTGTATACAATTTCTTCGCCTGTTCAGAATACCCTTTTCGGCATAAAATATTTTATGGATTTTAATCGGGATCTGCCAAAAAAACTGCCCTATACGGTTTCCGTTTCGTCGGATGAAGACTGTGATATTCTTGAAAACCAACAGGCGCTTTCGCTTGCCTATGCTGTTTCCGACGGAATAGCGGATTATGCCGTCGGGGAAGAAATAAGGGCTGTGCAAAATCAAAATAAGCTGCTTGATACAATGCTTGGCGAAGAAACGGATATTTTTGAAAAGACCGAAACCGAGTATTTTAACTATACAAATGCCGTTTTGCTCGAAAGCGAAAACTGGAACACCAATTATTTCCAATGTTCGGATACAAATGTTCCCGTGACTTTCAACTATGTTTATGCAGCCGACAAAGACGGTGATTATTTTATAGAACACAATTACCGCGCGGGAAAGCTGCATATAATTTCTCCTTTTGACGAAAAAACGCTTTATGCGGGCGACGGCTCGTTTATTTATGCCGGCAAACTCAAAAAAGGCGAAAAAGTCAATGTAGATGTGACAATAGAAAATATTTCGCTCGGCTGCTGCGGTCTGAATTTATATTATTTTAATAAAACCAACTATGATGAGGCTTATGAAAAACTTGCAGCCCATCAGTTGAATATTACAAAATTTAATAATACATTCATAGAGGGTGCTGTATCTATGGATAAAGAGGGATTGTTGTTTTCAAGCATACCTTGGGACGGCGGCTGGAGCGTATACTGCGACGGCAAAAAAATTAAGGCGGAAAAACTCTGCGGAACTTTTGTCGGCGCAAGAATACCCGAGGGTGAACATAAGATAGTTTTCAAATATTCCGTACCCGGTATAAAGGTCGGTCTTGCATTAAGCATTATAGGTCTGGCAGTGATTTTTATATATGTATTCCGCACAAAAAAACATCGGCTCGCGCATTTATAATGCCGAGCCGACAGGCTTAATTTTCGGTCATATTCAAAAAATCTTCCTCGCTTATTATAGGTATGCCCAATTCCGTTGCTTTTTTGTTTTTTCCCTTCCGTCAGGTCAGG
>CANRCU010000208.1 GCA_947629215.1 uncultured Clostridia bacterium | reverse complement strand
GAAACGCCTGCGGAACATACCCGTGTTCCCCGTACAAAGGATAAAAAGTCAAGGGCTGTCGTTAAAGAAAACGTAAAAAAGGAAACAGAGGAGTATCCCGAGGATATACCGGAAATACCGCAAACCGAAGACAGCGGCGCCGAAAGAATGTCAAGACGTGAAAAAATGGAAAAACGCGTTGAAGCCAAGCGTCAGAAGGCAAGGGCGGAAAGACAGCCCGAGCCAAAGCCGGAGCGGGTAGCAGAACCCGAAGATACCGATGATGAATTTGATGACGAGTATGAAACCGATGTTATAGAAATACCTATCGGAAGAATAGCTCTTATAGTGATAATTGTGGTTGTTGCCGTATCTTTGCTTTTGCTTATCGGTAAATGCACAAGTTACAGAACCAAACTTACAGCTGCAAATGAGCGTATAACAGAACTTGAAAAAATGAATACCTCATCTACCTACGAGAAGGAAATTGAGGAAATCAAAGCAAAGAACGAGGAACTTACACAGCAGCTTGAAAGCATACAGCAGGCATCTGCCGTTGTGACCCCTTCAAATTCGGATGAGAATAAACCTCAGACCGATGATTCATCGCAAAATACCGATACAGATGCTCTCAGCCAGCCTGAAAACGATTCGCGCAGTTATGAGGTCGTGACATATGACGGCAGCACAATGTGGGATTTTGCCGATGCATATTACGGCGACGGCAGCAGATATGAAGATGTTCTTAAATTTAACGGTCTTACAATAGATGATGTGGAAAACGGCGAACTGAGTGTCGGTACAGAACTTAAAATGCCTCAGTAATATAAACAGGACAGCCCGCTCACCGTATTTTGGGGAGCAGGCTGTCTATCTTCCGGTAACCTGCATTTTACAGGATATTCTCACATATTATATTTGAAAATGAAATCATGATAAAGAGGTAAAAAATGAATATAGAAAATAAAAGTCTTTTGGAATTAAGGGAAATTGCAAAGGAAATGCAGCTTAAATCCGTGACGACACTGAAAAAAGCGGAACTTGCCGAAAAAATTCGTGCGGCGCTTGCGGAAAAAGAAGAAGAGCTGAAGAAAAACAATATTTATGAAGACGAGGAACAAATGCGTTTCGATGCGCAAATGGAGGCAGCAAAACCCGATTATATGACCGATATGGACAGCGGTATAATCAAAGAAGGCATTCTTGAGATACTTCAGGACGGTTACGGTTTTTTGCGCATGGATAATTTTTTATCGGGCAGCGGCGATATTTATGTTTCGCCTTCCCAGATAAAGCGTTTTAATCTTAGAACGGGCGACAGGGTACGAGGGAAGATAAGGGTCCCCAAAGAAAACGAAAAATTCAACGCGCTTTTGTATCTGCTCAATATCAACGATGATCCTGCAAATAATCTGCAACGCAGACCTGTATTTGAAAAACTTACACCTATATATCCAACAGAAAAAATCAAACTTGAAAATAAACACAATAATCTTTCAACACGGCTTATAGACCTTATTGCGCCGATAGGTAAGGGGCAGCGCGGTATGATAGTTGCACAGCCCAAGGCGGGCAAGACGGTCCTTATAAAGGATATAGCAAATGCCATACTTGCAAATCACCCGGAAATGTATGTGATCGTGCTGCTTATAGACGAACGCCCAGAGGAAGTGACGGATATGCAGCGTTCGATAGTCGGCAAAAATGTGAATGTCATATATTCGACTTTTGACGAACAGCCCGAACATCACAAACGTGTTGCGGAGATAGTTATAGAACATGCAAAAAGGCTTGTCGAACAAAAAAAAGATGTTATCATCCTGCTTGACAGCATAACAAGGCTTGCAAGGGCTTATAACCTGATAGTGCCGAGCAGCGGAAGAACACTTTCGGGCGGCCTTGATCCTGCATCGCTTTATATGCCGAAAAAATTTTTTGGTGCAGCCCGCAATATCGAGGAGGGCGGCAGCCTGACAATACTTGCGACAGCGCTTGTGGAAACGGGTTCGCGTATGGACGATGTTGTATTTGAGGAATTTAAGGGTACAGGCAATATGGAAGTCGTGCTTGACCGTAAAATGAGCGAAAAACGCATTTTCCCTGCGATAGATATGCTTAAATCCGGCACAAGGCGGGAGGAAACATTGCTTAACAAAAAAGAACTGGACACGGTTTATTTTCTTAGAAGAAATCTAAATTCGGCTAATTCCGCCGAGGCTGTAGAGCAGATAACGGATATGCTCGAAAAGACTAAAAACAATGCGGAATTTGTGGAATATATGATAAAACTTGCTGCCGCGCAAAGGTCGTAAGGATATTATGATAACGCGGCACGAACAAAGTAAGACAATTTAAGAGGAGGAAAAAAAATGAAAAAAGAACTGAAAAGGGTATTGGGCTCTGTTCTTGCGGCGACACTTGTTGTCGGTGCTGCTGTTTCCGACAGCAATACGGCTGTAAAAATACCCGGAACGGCAGGCATTGTCAAAGCATATGCGGCTCAGCAGGCTATCAGCGAGTGTGGCGGCTGGTTTGAAAGCGCATATGTGGAATGGGGCAGTGTGGAAAATGCAACAGGTTTTGCGGCATTTATAAAGGGCGCAAGCGAGCCTGACAGCGCATATGTGCAGCTTGACGATGAACTTATAAGAAAATATCCCGACCATTTCAGAGCCGATGCTTTGGGTCTTAAAGCAGGCAGCTATGTTATGAAGATAGTGCCGTATATAGGCGGTACACTTGACGAAAGTGCGGCTTTCGTTTCGGATACACTTGATGTCAAGACATATGACCGCTCAGGCGGTGCATTTTCAACAAGATCAAAATATAAAACGGGTTCGGGCGCATATAATGACGACGGTACGTTAAAAGACGGAGCAACGGTGCTTTATGTGACAAAGGATACGGCAAAGACCGTTACGGCTGATATTGTTGTGGACAGCAAAGGAAAGGCAAATACATTTACGGGTATACAGACGATACTTGACGCAAAGCAGAAAGGCTATGACAAAACTCCGCTGGATGTAAGACTGATAGGAACGGTCAAGCTTAACGACCTTGACAAAATATCATCAAGCGCAGAAGGTCTGCAAATAAAGGGCAAGAACGATTATGCCGAAATGAATATCACATTTGAAGGTGTCGGCGAAGATGCCGCTATCAAAAATTACGGTATACTTATGAGAAACTGCGGTAATGTGGAACTCAGGAATTTTGCCGTGCTTTCTTGTATGGATGATTGCATATCGATCGATACGGCAAACGAAAATGTATGGGTACATAATCTTGATTTGTTCTACGGCAGCACGGGCGGTGACAAAGATCAAGCCAAAGGCGACGGTACAATTGACATCAAAGGCAAATCAAATAATGTAACGGTTTCGTACAACCACCTTTGGGATTCGGGCAAGTCATCTCTTTGCGGTATGGGTACGGAAACGTCTGAATCGCTTATAACTTATCATCATAATTGGTTTGACCATTCTGATTCAAGACATCCGAGAATAAGGGATATGTCCGTGCATATCTACAATAATTATTTTGACGGAAATTCAAAATACGGTGTAGGTGCGGCAAGAACGTCCAATGCTTTTGTGGAAAGCAATTATTTTGAAAACTGCAAGCATCCTATGTTGTCGTCTATGCAGGGTTCGGACGTTATGATAATGAAAAACGGTGTTCCGACCATAGATAAAAGCAATGCACCTACTTTCTCAAAAGAAGACGGCGGTGTAATAAAGGCATATAATAATATTATAATAGGCGCCGATGTTGACGAGTTTAACGGCGGCAGCGAACCTATCTATTATGATGCGTCAAGTACCGGTACAAACGGAAAAGCTACAATGTTTGATGCATATCTTGTAAAAACAAGGGACGAAGAAGTACCTCAGACGGTTGCTGCTTTACAGGGCGGAAGAACTTACAGCAACTTTGACACAACATGGGATCTTGGTGTAGACCCGAAAAACATTCACCCGTTGAACAGGTACCCGAAGTGGTGAAAGCGGGCGCGGGACGTATGAACGGCGGAGATATACAGCCTGATCGCAGTAAATATCCCGGACTTAGCGACAGCACCAGTTATGATGTGGATACAGCGCTTAAGAGCCTTGTGACGGGTTATACTTCAACACTTGAAGCAGTCGGCGGCAAGGAAATAGGCGGCAGCCTTGATACCGAACCCGAACATGATTCAAAAACTACGACCGAAACTACAACCAAAAATGTTGAAACATCGACCGAAACAACGACAATCAGTACGGAAACTTCAACTAAAGGTATCGAAACTACAACTATAAGCAGTGAA
>CANRCU010000207.1 GCA_947629215.1 uncultured Clostridia bacterium | reverse complement strand
GACTCTGAATCTGATCGCTGTTTCTGTTATAGTGTGATTTTGCGAATATTTAATCATACGTTGACGAAAGTACTTTATTTGTGATAACATAGTATTGCAAGGTCCTCCTTTGGTATTTTGTTTTCTGTCAAATTCAATTATACCATAAAAAGGTTGGACCTTGTTTTTTATTTTTAGTGTTACCTATCTATTGTACCTCAACAGCGGAAAATTAAAAGAAATGCCAATTACCCCAACACAAAAGTAACGCAGAAATCGTTTCTGCGTTACTCTGAAAATTTTTACTGCAACTTTATTTGAATGTCAGAACGGAACCGCATCTTTAACATCGTTGCCTGTTATTTTCTTAACGGGATTTGCTGCGCTCAAAGTCGTAACACTTGTTGTATCAGCGGAGTCAAAAACCGTAACTTCCATATCCGGAGCCGAATATATTTTTTTATCCATTATTATATGCCCTCCTTATTTAACCACGGGTGCCGTAAAGACATTGCCGTCGCTTGTTTTGCAATAACCGTATACACAGTTGCCACTTGCAAGAACATTGTCATCACTCACACCGAAAATATATGTACCCTCGCTTGCTTTGACCACGTTTGTTCCGTCCGATATTGAGGAATAAACCGTATCGGAAGAAATTACATCGCTTTCTTCAAAACTTGTTGTTTCGGATTTTGAAATTGCAATACCGACCTCCGAAACGCTGTCTACAATGCTTTCGGGTACTTCAACATAATATATCGAACCCGAATTTTTTGTTGTCAAGGATATGTTATTATCATAAGCGACATCTATTTGGGAATAAAAGAGATTTAAATGTGTATTATGCAGTGTTACCTTATCTCCTGCTTTGACCATAGCCGAAACAACAGCAGGTTTACCCTGTACTGCAACGACAGCATTCGGTACGACCTTGTCATTTA
This sequence comes from uncultured Clostridia bacterium, assembly GCA_947629215.1. GTDB lineage: Bacteria > Bacillota > Clostridia > Lachnospirales > CAG-274 > RGIG4310. The sequence goes on along the minus strand of CANRCU010000207.1, from coordinate 3,398 downwards.
CTTTTAATACTATTTTATCCGACTTTCCATTCGAACCCTCTGCCGTTACATCAATTGTCACCTTGCAAACGCCACTTTCCTTTGCTTTAAAGGATATAATATCGGCATTATTTGTTTTTGCGCCGTATCGTTCGGGACTTGTTCCGAAATTCATACCATCTCTATATACAGTGATACCGCTGTATGCATCTTCATGTTCTGCAGCGCAGAATGTATCAATATATAATTTATAATCCTCATAGCTGTCTTTGGTCGTTAACGGAAAATCAAATACAATTCTCTCAAGCGCAATATCGATACTTTCGTCATTTGCAGACGGTGTAGCGCTTTCTGCTTTGTATACAGCTTTTTCGCCTTTTGCGGTCACCGTGTATTCTGTGTTTGCGTAAAGCTCAACACCCGTTGATATACACTCGTCATATGTTGCAGTTACATTGCCCGAAGATAAGGAAGTGAATGTTATTTCCGAAATTTTATCTCCATCGCCTATGCCTGTAAAACTTCCTTTTACGGTAACTTTCGGGTTCTCTATTGCAGCCTGCTTTGATATTGTAATGTTTTTAAGATAAAAATTATTTACGGTTCCTGTACAAATATAAAGAGTTTCTGCTCCGGTATTTGTTTTGTTATATATAACACCGTTTTCTGAATCGCCCGTTGCCAATACTTTATTGCCGTCTTTATCACTACATACGTTAATTGTTGCTGATCCGTTACCTGCCACCATACTAATAGCATACGAAGCAGCATCATCATCGGTTTCAAATGACATTATTGTTTTATTGTCCAAAATGTGCGGACCGTATTGCTCTACAGTATCTTCAGTATTGTAATTATTGAAATTCTCTACATATACGGTAACATCCGTGGTAAAACCATTGTTTGTATAAGTTCCCGTATATTCCTTGTTGTTTTCTTTGTCTTGATACATTTTATAGTATGTTTGGGTAGCAAAATCCAAAATATCGCCTTCGGCTGCTGCTGCCATAAACGTTGTACCTGCCGCAATGGCAATGGTCGTAAGCGCTGCCGTCACAAAACGCAGAGCTTTGGTTACGGTTTTTTTCATCAAAATTCCTCCTTAAAGATTTAATATTTATCAATATTATACAATACAAATCTATTTAAATCAAGCTCATCTTTTATCTATAAGTAATTTTGTACAAATAAACCAAAAAAAAAATATTATGTGCATTATTTCAAAAAACGCAAATTTTATTCGGTAAAATGAACAAAAACGGCACGGATAAAAACCGTGCCGCTTACAAAACATTTATATTTATTCTATTTTGAACGCATCCGTTTGGCTTTAAAAAACCGCGATATACTCAGCAGCAGCCCTATACCTGCCATATTCACAAGCATTGACGTGCCGCCGTAACTGATAAACGGCATGGGTATACCCGTATTCGGGATAGTATTGGTCGCCACGCCCATATTTATTATCACCTGTATAGCTATAGTTGTGGTTATGCCGATAGCCACGAGAGAGCCGAAAGTATTATAACAATTCAGCGCAACACGGTAGCCGAAAAAAATAAGCAAACCAAACAGTATGACCAGTATTATAGCGCCCATAAGCCCCAACTCTTCACATATTATCGAAAATATCATATCGTTGTGAGCTTCGGGCAGATAACTGAGCTTTTCGCGTGAATTGCCAAGCCCCAGACCGCTCAAGCCGCCCGATGCCACCGCATAAAGCGAATGCATGACCTGATAGCTTGTATCGGAAGTATCGCTGAACGGGTCTATCCACGCTTTTATACGCCCCATACGGAAACCCTTGCCCGCTATCAGAACCACTATACCGGCAATAAAGCCGACTATGCCCACTTCAACGAACCAGCTCCATTTTTCGACCACGGTGAACATCATTGCCATGCATACCACGCCCAATATAATAGCCGTGCTTGCATTGCCCGCGCCTATGAGCGCAACGGGCAGACCTACAAACAGTATCACACATACCCAGAAACCCTTGTGGTTTACAGAATAATATTTGTTCGTATCCAACAGATGCGCAAGATTTATTATCGTAAAAAGTTTTACAAACTCAGACGGCTGCACACCCATTAAAAACCTTTTTGCGCCCTTTGTCACCTTGCCCAGCACCAAAACGGCAATAAGCACAGCTATAGACACAAAATACAACAGTTTGCAAAGCCCGTCATTATTAAGGGAATTAAAATTCACAAATCCGCCGAACACTATCAAGGCGATACCGCCGACCGCAACATTCCTCAGACTTGCCCAGAGAAGTTTGTACATGTATTTATCGTAACTTGCGCTGAACACCATTATTATGCCAAATGCCAGCAGCATCAGCGTACAGATAAGTATCACCCAGTTAAAGCTGCCTATAACTATATTTTCATTTTCGTTTTTGGTCTGCTGCCTCTGTGTATGACGATATGTGCTGTAATTATTGTTATTCATTCCTACACCGCCTTTTTACAGCTCATTCTTCAAGCCCGTGTACATATTCCTTAAAGACTTTCCCGCGCTGTTCATAACTCTTGAACATATCCCAGCTTGCGCAGGCAGGCGAAAGCAGCACACAATCGCCGTTATCGGCATTCCTTGTGCAAAGCTCCATAGCCTGGTTGAAATCGTCGGCTCTGTCATAGCTTGTAAAGCCCGCTTTTTCAAGCGCCTCGCATATTTTTTCTTTAACGGCGCCTATAACGGCAACGTATTTTACCCTGCCTTTGAATGTGTCTATCCACTCGTCAAAGTCCGAACCCTTGTCGTAACCGCCCGCAATAAGGCATATAGGCCTTTCCATCGCCATTACCGCTTTTATGGAGGCATCGGGGTTTGTACCCTTGCTGTCGTTATAATATTTTACACCGTTGACTTCGGCAACAAACTCTATCCTGTGTTCGACAGCCGTAAATTCCCTCAATGTTTTTCTTATAACATCAAGCGGCACGCCTGCGCATACACCGCAGGCAATGGCAGCCATGGCGTTTTCGACATTATGTCCGCCGAGGATATTCATTTCCTTTATATCAAGCACTTTTTCGTTATATCCGAGCGCTCTTATATACATTGACTCTTTATCCGAATAAACGCCCTCGTCAAGCTCTTTATCCAAAGCAAAGTATATGACCTTCGCCTTTGTGCGGTTTGCCATATCCCTTGTGGCGCCATCGTTATAATTGAGTACGGTAAAATCGTTTTCGGTCTGATTCTCAAAAACACGTTCTTTTGCTTTTATGTAATTTTCAAGCGTTTTATGCCTGTTCAGATGATCGGGGGTAATATTCAGCACCGCGCTTATAGTCGGTCTGAAATCCACAATAGTTTCAAGCTGAAAACTCGAAAGTGCCGCAACGAACCATTTGTCGGAGTCGCTGTTCTCAACGCACGCAGTCAGCAGCATACCGATATTG
>CANRCU010000206.1 GCA_947629215.1 uncultured Clostridia bacterium | reverse complement strand
AAATAATGATTAAAACAACGGTACATAAAAATCCGGTTAAAATATGCTCAAAAAATTATAACATATATTTAATTGAATTAAAATCCGTTGTTAAAGAAAAATATATTTTAAGTTGCAAAGATAGTACATATCAAATGTTGGTAGAAGAATTTGTAGACGGCTTTGCCACAGGTTATACTGAAAACTACATTAAGGTTTACTTAAAAGATGATACAGTATAAGAGAACGATTTAATTAATGTAAAAATTGAAAAATTGTTTTTAGATGGGGCAATCGTAACCAAAGTTGACTAAATCAATGTGCTATGCAAAAATAATTTTTTGGGTACGGTACTTGCCGGTTATGTTGTGGCTGTGCTTTTGGTCTTGGAAAATTTATGCGAAAAATTCGGTTTTGGAGTTTATTATATATTGGATATTCTTTCGCAAAAAGCGCTTGAATACCAGGGCGGCGGTATAGGTTATGCGCTGCCTGTGATAGTCGTGATAGTGTGTTTCGGTATTCTTGGTCTTATTTTTATACCGGTCTGTTTTTTGATATACGGCGGCGGCAGTTCCAAACATCCCGTATTTGCATACAAAGCGGGGGAGATACTGACAATTGCCTTGACGGTGGTGCTTTTTGCCTGTCTTTTGCCGATAAAGATAAGGCCGAGCGTCGGCTATGTCATTACGGGCGCAATTATCGGGGCGGCGGTAGCCGCAGGCGTGAACGCATATTTAAAAAGGGGTGTGAAAGCATGAAAAAATATATTGCGGCGGGGCTTGCTCTGCTTTGTCTTACAGGCTGCGGAAAGGGTGCGAAAACAGATATTTCATATACTTTGGCAAATACGGACGAGCAAACGGAGATAGTAAGGCGTCTTGATTTGCTGCAATGCAAGGCGATCATCGAAAGAGGCTATAAAAAAGAGGAACTGCCCGAAGCGGAAAGTTTTACAGACGAGGAGATAAAAAATACCGATGTCAAAAAGGAATTATCCAAAATGGAGGATATAAGCGACGATATTCTGTATGAAGATATGGGTGTTAAGGTGTACAGCGTTAAGGAGGACCCCTCGTTTATGGTCACATACAACGATAGTTTTATCTATCTTTCAAACGAGGTATATGCAAGAACGGAGGAATACAGCGACTTTGTCGACGAGGTGACAAAAAACAGCGGTCTTTTGTATAACGGTACCGTTTTGGGAAGGTTTGCGCCGAATAAAGACGATGACCTGTACACGGGCAGGAATATGATCGCTTTTGCCAACGAGGAGTATATACAGAGTGACGCTATGGATATACACATGGACGAGCCGAGCGGCAAACGCATATATAACGATATACCCATAAGGGCGGAGTTTTATATGGACGGTGAGGATATAGGGTATTTGCAGATATATATGCTGTCGGGAACGGCTGCGCCCGTTTTGACCGAAAAGAATCTGAAACAGTTGAGTTTTGGCGGGGTTTTGGGAGATACGGCGGCTAAGGCGGCAAAAACGGTGTTTGGCGCACAAACAAAGAAAAAAGGAGAGATAAACGGTATAAAATACACTTATTATCCGAATGTTTCGGATGGGATTTTGGATATGAGGTACAGTGTTCTGGAGTTGAAGCTGTAAGGGAAATATTTTGGGGCGAAGCCCCATACCCCGCAAGCCTTTTGAAAAAGGCTTGACCGAAAACTTTACAGTGGGCGATCTTGTTTTAACTTTATATGCAATCCACGCAAGTATCTCCGTTTCGGCTAAAAAAACAGCCTTACGGAGATACGTTGCGTGTTTGCCGTAGGGTCGATTTTATTGTAAGGTTTAGAAGAATGTTGATAAATAAAAAAAACAGAGGCAATTCTCGCAAGTATCTCCGTTGCGGCTTAAAAAAACAGCCTTACGGAGATACATTGCGTGTTTGCCGTTAGGTTGATTTTATTGTAGGGTTTAGAAGAATGTTGATAAATAAAAAAACAGAGGCAATTCTCGCAAGTATCTCCGTTTCGGCTCAAAAAACAGCCTTACGGAGATACTTTTCGTGTTTGCTGTGGGTTGATTTGGTTGTGGGATTTGGAAAAGTGTGTTGATAAAATAAAACGTTAAGGGGCAGCACCCATAAATAATAATAAGCAAAAACATCATGTTCCCAATTCTATGAGCTTATCCAAAAATTCACCGAGCGTCAGACCTGTTTCGCCTACTGCCTGCGGTATAAGGCTGTGATCGGTCATACCCGGCAATGTATTTATTTCTATAACATATATCTGCTCGTCTTTTATAAGCATATCTACGCAGCCGTAACCGCAGCAGTTAAGCGCCTTAAAGGCTTTTACGGCTATTTGTTCTATCATTGTGCGCATATAGTCGGGCAGGGTAGTGAAAGACACCGCGCTTTCGCGGCTGAGATACTTTGCGTCATAGTCATATATGCCCTTTGATTTGTTTATATCCAGCACAGACATCACTTTCAAGCCGTTTTCGGTCTGCATAACGGCGCAGGTGACTTCCTTGCCGTCTATGTATTTTTCGGCGATCACATCGTCCTCGTAGCGTTCGCGTATATCCGTAACGGCGGCTTTTACGGCATTAAAATCATCCGCAACGGTTATGCCTATACTTGAACCGCCGCGGTTTGGTTTAAGTATTATAGGGTATCCCAAAAGATCAAGTTTTTGTTCGTACATATCCACATCGTCCGAAAGCGTGATAAATTCGCCGTCGGGTACGGGAATGTGTTCCGAGGTCATTATTTTTTTTGCAAAATGCTTGTTCATGCAAAGCGCGCATGAAAGCACACGGCTGCCGGCATATGGCAGGTCAAGGCATTGCAAAAGCCCCTGCACGGCTCCGTTTTCACCGCGGCCGCCGTGTAAAGCGCTGAGCACAAAATCGGGCTTGCACTCTATAAGCTTATGTACCCATGAAATATCGCTTTTGTCTTTGGGAAGCTCTATTTCAACGGTATCGTACCTATCTTTGTCAAGCGCCTTTAGAATATTTTCAGCCGATTTGAGCGATACTTCGCGTTCGACGGAAGCGCCGCCCTTCAATAGGGCTATCTTTTTTTTCATCAATATCCGACCTCTCTGAGTTTTGCCGCGCCCACTTCGGGCAGGATAGAATTTATGTAACAGCCCGTGCTGAACTCAAAGCCTGCCATATGCCCTATACGCGGGAATATCTGCGCATAAAAATGGAAACAGTCGTCAAATTCGCCGCTTTTTGGCGCGCTGTAAAAACAAATATTGTAACAAAGCCCCTCATATATTTTGTTCAGCCTGGAAACCGAATGTTTCAGCATTATTCCGAAATCGCGCAGCTCTTCGTCCGTGAAATCCTTTATAGAGGAAACGTGCCTTTTGGGCAGTATATCCATTTCATAGGCAAACTTGGCATCCGCAGGCATATATACACGAAAATATTCGCTCTCTTCTATGATACGCGTGCCGAAATCAAGGTTGCAGTAATAGCAGACGCCGTGTTCTTTGTAATATTTGCTGAGAACATCGCAAAGATGCTCCATTTTAAGCGGAACGACACAAAGCGCCGTTATTTGCCAATGGCTGTGCGACTGGCTTGCGCCTGCGTCAACACCTTGATTTTTGAATACCTGAACAAATTGACAGCGTTCGTCCTGTTCAAGTCGGATAAAGCGTTTTTGTATCATCTGCATGAGTTTATGCAGATGCTCGTCGTCAAACTGGTGAAGGCGTTCGTCATGGTCTGCCGTGTCTATAAGCACATCATGCACACCGTAATGTTCGCTTGTGTTGGCAAGGAACGGATATTTATTCGGAACTATACGTATGGAATTATCCTCGGTCGCAGTTATCAGCGGCGGAGTCATATGCGCATTTTCGGGGCAGAAAGGGCAGTATTCCTTTGGTGTTGTGCGTACGTTCACTTTTTTGAAACTATGCGGACGCTTTGCCCTGTCTGTTGCATAGAACACATATTCGCCCGTCAGAAAACATCGTTTCATCATGGGGTATCACATCCTTTTGTTAATATTTATCGATAAGCCTGCTTTTCGGGCGGCATTAATCCCCTTCTGAGATATACCAGCTTTCTATATTGTCAAATACGCCCGTGACGCTCGGCTTTTTGTCGCCCTGTACCCTGCCGCCGGTGAGCAGGACGGAGGCTTTGAAAGCTATGCCTATGCACGGCAGCTCCCGCGCACAGTATTTCTGCAACTCGCGCACGGAGCTTTTGTAGTTGTCGTCGCCCTGCGAGCTAAGGCAGTTTTCAAGCAGCTCGTTCATGTGCGCATCGCTGTAATGCCCGTAATTAAGGCTGCCCCCTGCGCCAAGCAGCGCCGACGGCAACACCGCCCAGCGCGAGGTGGCGCTGGGCGG
>CANRCU010000205.1 GCA_947629215.1 uncultured Clostridia bacterium | reverse complement strand
AATATAACGGTAAAATAGTTTCCATAATGGATACACCCGGTCACAATGACTTCGGCGAAGACACATACAGGATACTGACATCGGTCGATTCGGCTGTGATGGTAATAGACGCCGCAAAAGGCGTTGAGGCTCAGACCGAAAAACTGTTCAAAGTGTGCAGTATGCGCGGTATACCTATATTTACATTTATAAACAAGCTCGACCGCGAAGCAAACGACCCCCTCTCGATAATGGAGGAACTTGAAAATGCGCTCGGTCTGCCAAGTGTTGCCGTTACATGGCCGATAGGCTGCGGAGCGTATTTTGAGGGTGTTTATGACAGGCTTGAAAACAAGATACATCTTTTCAAGACCAAAGAAACGATAGAACTTGGCGAGGACGGAGTATACGACAGCAGGCTTGACGACATACTTTTCGGCGAAAATTTAGAAAATCTGCGCGCCGAAACAGAGCTTTTGGACGGCGCAGGCAATAATTTTGACGAAGAGCTGATAGCAAAAGGCAAGCTCTCACCCGTATTTTTCGGCACGGCGCTTGCGGATTTCGGCGTTACGGAATTTTTGGAGCATTTTCTCCGCCTTTCGCCTCCGCCGGGGGCAAGAAAGACCCTTGACGGCGAAGTACTGCCGACGGATGATTTCTTCTCGGGCTTTATTTTCAAAATACAAGCAAATATGAACCCTGCGCACCGTGACAGACTGGCATTTTTGAGAATATGTTCCGGTGCGTTTGAAAGGGGAATGAATGTTACTCTTTCACGAACGGGCAAACAAATGAAACTGAACCAGTCCACACAACTTATGGCAAACGAGAGAGAAACCGTTGACAATGCCGTTGCAGGCGATGTTATAGGTATTTACGATTCGGGCAATTACCGGATAGGCGACACGCTTACAGACAGTAAAGACAGAATATTTTTTGAGCCTTTGCCGACATTCCCGCCCGAATTGTTTATGAAGGTGCGCCCGATAGATACAATGAAGGCAAAACAGTTCCACAAGGGTGTAGACCAGCTTGCACAGGAGGGCGCAGTACAGATCTACAAAACGGAGTATAACGATGTCGTTATAGGCGCAGTCGGCGCGTTACAGTTTGAAGTGTTTGAATACAGGCTGAAAAACGAATATAATTCGGAAGTACGCATGGAAAGCATGGATTACAGCGTTGCGCGGTGGGTAAAAAACAAGACCGCCGACGAGCTGAAACAATACGAGGGTTCACGCTGTACGCTTGTTTTTGACCATTTTGAACGCCCGATATTGTTGTTCGCAAACAATTATACGCTGCATAATTTTATGGAAAAACACGAGGATATTGAACTTGTTGAAGCGTTGAATGTGGATGATGATCTTTAAAAACTAAAAAAGGCTGCTGCAAACAGTAAAAATACTATTTGCGGCAGCCTTTAAATTTTATGTTATTTTTCTGTAAGTTATTTAAAACTGGTCGTCGCCCTGCAAAGCGCTTATGCCGCTTTCGCCTGTTCTTACCTTAACACATTCGTCAATACCGTAAACGAAAATCTTTCCGTCGCCTATATTGCCCGTGTAAAGCGCCTTTTTGGCTGCGCCGATAACATCGGCAACAGGCACTTTCGCAACAACTACTTCGACCTTGATCTTAGGCAGAAGCGTTACCTGAACTTCCGCACCACGGTATTTTTTAAGGTTACCTTTCTGAACACCGCAGCCCATTGCGTTAACAACGGTCATACCCGTGATACCAACGTTTTCAAGCGATTTTTTAAGTACCTCGAACTTATCCATTTTACAGATAATTTCTATCTTATGCATCTTGACATCGCCTACGGGTGCAGCGGCTTCCGTCATGACCTGAACGGGAACAGCCAAGTCCTCGGATACCTTTTCCGAAGGTGATGTTGTACCCGAACCCGCAAAAAGATTGCCTGCGCCCGGCATCGGCATAAAGTCGGCATATGATGAGCTAAGACCGTGTTCGAGAGCATCAAGACCGACAATCTCTTCTTCTGCGGTAACTCGCAGACCTATGGTAGCCTTTATGATAAGAAATACTATTGTCATCGAAACAATAACGAATGCTGCGACCGATGCAACGCCGACCAACTGAACGAGCGTTCTGTCGAAAGAACCGGTTGTGAAAAGACCGCCGTCACGGCCGAAAAGACCGACACATATCGAACCGAAAAGACCGCAGGCACCGTGTACACCGACAGCACCGACAGGATCGTCTATCTTCAATACATTATCCACAAATTCAACTGCAAGCACGATTATTATACCTGCGCACAGACCGATTATTGCTGCTGCCCAGGGGTCTACCGCAGAACAGCCTGCCGTTATCGCAACAAGACCTGCAAGAGAGCCGTTCAATGTCATTGAAACATCGGGCTTGCCGTATTTTACCCATGTGAATATCATTGTTGCAAGCGTTGCCGTACAAGCCGCAATGTTTGTTGTCATAAATACGTTGCCGACATCACAGCCCTGTTCGTAAGTCGAAAGACCGTAGCTTGATGCAGGGTTGAAACCGAACCAACCCATCCAGAGAATGAACACACCGAGCGCGCCTATTGTAAGGTTATGACCCGGAATAGCCTTTGCTTTGCCGTTTTCGTCATACTTGCCAATACGGGGACCAAGTATTTTTGCGCCGATAAGAGCCGAAATACCGCCGACCATATGAACGACCGTTGAACCTGCATAATCGTGGAAGCCCGACCATGAACCTATAGTAAGCTCGCTGAGCCAGCCGCCGCCCCAGATCCAATGCGCTTCTATGGGGTAGATAAATGCGCTTATTACAAGCGAATAAACAAGGTATGAAATGAATTTTGTTCTTTCTGCCATTGCACCCGAAACTATTGTTGCAGATGTTGCGCAGAAAACGGTGTTAAACATAAAGTGTACCCAGAATGGCACCGTGCCCGTATCGTAACTGCCCGTTGTGAACAGGTCGATACCGCCGAAGATGCCGTTCAGACCACCAAACATTATACCGTAGCCGATTATCCAGTAAGCTATTGAGCCAAGCACAAAGTCCATAAGGTTTTTCATAATGATGTTACCTGCGTTCTTTGCCCTTGTAAAGCCCGCTTCGACCATGGCAAAACCCGCCTGCATCCAGTAGACGAGCACCGCACCAAGTATAAGCCATATAGTGTCCAGTGCGTTAAAATTTTCCATAATTATCCCTCCTACTTAAAGTTCGATATATTATTATAAAAAAAGGAGTTAAACACTTGAACCGTTTTTGTTCAAATGCTTAACTCCTTTGTTACAATGCAAGTATAAATCAATTTCTTGCAAAAATCAAGTGTTTTTTTATTATTTTTTAAATTTTATGCAAGTTTTATATTTTAATCCTGCATTTTTGTACTTTGTGATTTATTTTCTACAAAAATACAAGTCCGTCAGTCGTTCCGCCTGCTGCTGTTGACTATGGCAATAAGTCTTAAAAGAGTGATTATGGACGAAGCCGCCGCCGCAACATAGGTCAGTGCCGCTGCCGAAAGCACTTTTCGCGCCGCCCTTGCCTCACTTCTGTCTAAAAAGCCGTAATCGGTCAGCATCGTCATTGCTCTGCTTGATGCATTAAATTCCACAGGCAGGGTAACAAGCTGAAATGCAACAACAAATGTAAATAGTATCAGCCCCGCATATGCAAGGAAAAGACTGTTTGTGAGATAACCGACAAACAGACCGAGTACGACCAGCGGCACAGCCATTTTGCTGCCAAGATTGACGGCAGGAAAGATGCTGCTTCTTATATCAAGCGGCACATAACCCGTGTGATGCTGGATAGCATGACCCGTTTCGTGAGCGGCAACACCCAGCGCAGCCACACTGCTTGAGGCGTAAACGGCATCCGAAAGCCTTATGACCTTTGCCGTCGGGTCATAGTGGTCGGTAAGGCTGCCGCCTATGCGTTCAATCGCTACATTGTGCAGACCGTTCATATCCAAAATTTTTCGGGCGACATCTGCGCCCGTATAGCCCCGATGATTGCTGACCTTTTGATATTTGCGGAATGTACCGCTGACCTTTGCCTGTGCAATCATTGCCAGAATTAACGCAGGAACAACAAAGATGATATATGTGTAATCTATTCCCCAAAAATAGTATGGCATAAATAAAACCTCCTAAATTAAGATTTTTTCCATATCAAGCGAATGTCCGTTGAGATAGCTCTCAACACTCATTCGCTTGGAATTTGCAAATTGCAGTTCGCTTATGAGAATGCTGTTACCATCGCCTGCGGCAACCTCCAGCATTCCCTGCCGAACGCCAAGCAGCGTTCCCGCAGCTTTGTCGGTTTTCCCCCCCGGCAAAGCGCGTATGATTTTCAGCGGCTCTCCGTTAT
>CANRCU010000204.1 GCA_947629215.1 uncultured Clostridia bacterium | reverse complement strand
TAAGTAAAAACCTCCAAACTGATTATTTTTATTATACACCAGTTTAGAGGTTTACACAATCTTTGGGATTGACCCATTTTATAAGAAATATAAAGCACAAGCCATAACAATGGAAGAATTTATGCTCGAAAAGGAAAAGGCAAATATGCAACTATCGGAAACCGAAAGACATATAGCCAACTTAACAGCACAGCTTGGGGAAAGTCAAGGATATTCGTACTCCGCTTACGCTGCGTACTTATAACCAACGACTTTTAACAAAGCCTTTGTGTTCAGCAGGAGCTTATACTCCTGCTGAACACAAAAATAAGTCCCCCGCTTACAGAAGCGAGGGACTTACCCGTCGGTTAAAAAGCCCAATATAGAAAAACAATGTTTGTCGAATTGCTTGCAGCTTGAAAACTATGACAGTCAAGTATTGTCACAGATAATACAAGAAATTAAAGTATACAGCGAAGAGCACATTGAGGTGGTGTTCAAATGTAATGACTTCTATGAAAGTTGCGTAAATTCACCTGCTATGTAACCATAAAAAACAAATATACCGCATTGACAACATAAGGTCGATTGCGGTATACTTGTTTGTGAAAAATAAAAAATTTTTTTGTCCTATACTTGACAAATACAGGGTGTCGCTTTGCGACACCCTCAGCTGTTTTATTATTATCACATTCTCAACGCCACATTTGCGCTGAACATATCGTTCGGGTCAAAGCTCAATATTTCCGACTTGACCTTTTCGTCAATGCTTTCAAGCACCTTTTCATTCGGTTTCGCAAGATAGAAGCCCTGCATGAGATCGACATCAAGGCTCAGCAGTATATACATCTGTTCCCTTGTTTCTATACCCTCGGCAAGCACCTTTATATTTCTGTTATGCGCATAACCGACCATATTTTTGACAAGCGACTGTCTGTCGGCATCTTTGTCTATATCGGTTATAAGATCCATATCCAGTTTTATAAGATCGGGCTTTATAACAAGCAAGGAATTTTCGTTTGCATATCCGCTGCCGAAATCGTCCAAAGCAAGAAGGCAATTCCACTTTTCTTTAAGCGCGCGTTTTTTCTCAACAAAGTTAACATCTGTCTGTTCGTTTTCAAGTATCTCCAGCACAACATTGTCAAGATAATCACCGTAAAGCGTTTCGAGCAAATTTATATCTTCGTCGTTCAGAAGCTGATTCGGTATCGAGTTTACGAATATCTTCTTGGGACTGAGGCAATCGACCTGTTCGCTGAAACTCTTCAGACCGTTCAGCCATGTCGTTCTTTCGACCGCATAGAAAGCATCGTGTTCAGCCGCATATCCCATAACATCACCCGGAGTAAAGCCCGATGACGGATCGGGGCGCATCAATGCCTCATAGCCGTAAATATCGCCCGTGGAAGTATCTATTATGGGCTGATAAGCATAATTTATAGCGCCTTTTTCAAGCAATTCGCCTATACGAGCCTGGTCTTTGTGCTTTTGTACGGAAATATCGAAAGCCTCTTTCGAGAACACCTGAACGAGATTTCTCTCCGATGCCGCAGGAGCAGTAGAGTTTGCGGCAAATTCCGCACAGACAATAAGGTCTTCAATACTCCTTGCATCCGCAGGATACCAAGCGACGCCCGCGAAAATATTAAGCGGCATAACAATATCGCCGTCCACAAACTCCGTGCGGTTCATCTCATCCAGCAAACCGTTGAATTTGCGTGTTATCTCCTCAGCCGAACGGCCCTCTATAACTATTGTAAATTCGTCGCCCATAGTACGTGACATCAATGTTACTTTTCGGTCAAGTTTTATCAGTATCTCGGATACTTTTTTAATATATTTATCCCCTATAAGAGAGCCTTTGCTTGTGTTCAGCGCCGTAAGATCCGGCAGTTTGCAAACAGCCATAAGCGCTATCAAAGGCGGACGCAGAGCAAAGTTTTCTTTGATGCGGTCGATAAAAGGCTTACGATGCAAAAATCCCGTCAACATATCGTGATCGCGTTCATAGGTTTCCGCCGTAACATCACGAACTGTGCCTATAAGTTTGTCGTTGCTTTGCACAGTCTTTATATGCAGCCACTTTTTCTCGTTGCCGTAGCGCATATCCGACACCATATCAAGCCCCGCTTTTATAGGGCATTTTATAACATTTTCTATACGTTTTTCAAAAATACTCTTATCTATATAGAGCCTGTTTTCCTGTTTGCCAAGCCCAAGCACCTTGAACATATCCTCGGTACAGAAAACCAATTCCGAATTCGGATCGTACTCAAACGCCGCAATGGAAATACCCGTCATCGAAATTATAGCCGATGCTTTTTTTGAAAAATCGGAGATCTCGACCGTAAGTTTCGCTATCGAAGTACCCAGCTCGTTTATCTCGGCAAGCCGTGTCGGCTCGGGGATTATAAGATTATCCGGACGTATTTTTTTGATAGTGGACACAAATTGATTTATCGGCAATATCATCTTATCTGTAAAACTTAAAATAAACAAAAGGCTTATAAGCATTGTTATCAGAAAAGCCGCTATTATATCTCTTTTAAGTTTTGTAACAAAACTAAGAAGATATTTGCCCTCTATAACGCCCGACAATATCCATGGCGAATAATTATACTGCGCATATCGGTTAATATCCAGCACGCTTTTGGTCGCGAACACCTTTGATGTATTTCTGCCCTTCGGCAAAAATGCATACAAGCCTTCAACGCCTTTTTCCCTGCCAAATTCGACATCGGGGCTGTAATTGTTTATCGTATTGAAAGTATCGCCCGAAACAAATACCCTTTTGCCCTCTTTGGCATCTGCGCTTTCAACGCAGGTCACAAGATAATCCGCCACTTTCTGTGACGAGTAAAGCTCTGTCGGCGGCAGCTGCTGCTGAAGATATACAAGGTCTGTTTCAACGCCCATAACGCCGACAAACTTGTTGTTTTTGTCTTTTATGGGCAGCGTAAAAGCCACCGTCGGTTTATTGTCGTTAAGGCTGTATGTATATGACCAGTAACCTAAATTTTCGCACGGAACAGCGGCGTTTGCGTTCGCTATCTCCATTGTTTTATAGTAAAAATCATAATCGTCGGTATAGGTCATGGGCAGGCACTGCGACCAATATATATTTTTTTGCGTAACGCCCTCGGAAACCAGATAATCGCCGCCTATAAGCAGCGTCGTAAGCGCATTTACGGCTGTGGATTCATCCAGTTTGCGCAGGAAAACGGCGCTTAACTGTATATTGGGTTCAAGCCTTGTATCCATTATGAGAAATGCCCCCGAAATACTGTCTTTTGCGGTAAGCGCGCGCAAATCGCCTATTGTTGCCTGATACATTTCGACCTTTGCATTCTGATTGGCATCCAGCTCGTAAAGGCTGCTGCCGTATTTATCGGCGACCGCCTGTATCTTGCCCCTTATGGACGGACTGCCGCTGATAAGCGTATCGGCAACCTGATTAAGCTGCTCTTCAAAATCGGTCACACGCCCCTCGGCAGCTTTCACAAACGGCTGGTAGCTGTTTTCCGCAATGCTGCCTATACTGCCGCCAAGCGTCAATATAAGCGCAAAAACCACTGCCTGAAACAGCATTATGCTTATCATAAAATACATAACAAATTGTTTTATTGTAAACACTTTTTTTGTTTTTTTCATATCTTCCGCTCCGTCAAAGATATTCGTACTGCATTGCGTCAAGATAATCCGTTTTGTCATTTCGGACAGAAACTCAATATCCGCCGCCTTTCTGTATTTTATTATATCATACCTTTATTAGAGTTTCAATAGGAATATTAACGAATTATTAAAATTCATAATATAATTGACTGTCAATTTTGTTTATATATCTTTCAACAAGTGCAGCGGCTATGGAGTTATTTATCCGACAACGAAAGAATATGTTTTTCTATGGCATCTACGCCAAGAATATAGCCGAAATCGCCGAAACCGCATATCTGTCCTACACAAACAGGCGCTGTTACGCTTTTATGCCTGAATTCTTCACGCTTATGTATGTTTGACATATGCACTTCCACCACGGGTATGCTGACAGAGGCTATTGCATCTCTTATTGCATAGCTGTAATGCGTATATGCGCCGGGATTCATAACAATGCCGTCTATACCGTCATAATAGCATTTTTGCAGATGATCGATCAGCTCTCCCTCGTGGTTGCTCCGGAAAAAGCCGACTTCGATACCTTTTTTATCACAATGTTTCTTTATATCCGCGCAGATGTCGTCAAGACCCCTGCTGCCGTAAATGCCTTTTTCTCTTATACCCGTAAAATTGATGTTGGGTCCGTTTATTACCTCTATTTTCATTTTCAGCATCTCTTTCTCAGCCGTTTTCATCTCTGTCCCACTTTCTGTTTTTT
>CANRCU010000203.1 GCA_947629215.1 uncultured Clostridia bacterium | reverse complement strand
TTTCCGACAGTTTTTCGAGTACAATATTTATATCTTCTGCCATATAATCGCAAAGTTTTTCGGGATAACCGTTTTCGGTGCTGAAAAAGCCTGTATATACCTGATTTCTGCGTGCATCCATAACAGGCACGACAACTTTTTTGCAAAACGGCAAATTATAAGCCAATCCGTCAAGCGTAGGTATCGGTATTATTTTTTTGCCAAGCCCCTGCGCAAGACCTTTTGCGGTAGCTGCCCCTATCCTTAACCCCGTAAACGAGCCGGGTCCCGAAGCGCAGGCTATATAATCAAGCGTATTCATATCAAGTTCTATATCGCTGCATATTTTCTCTATCATCGGCATAAGCGTCTGAGAATGTGTCTTTTTATAATTTACGGTAAATTCCGCAATAATTTTCTCGTCACTTACCACCGCAGCCGAAGCAACAAGCCCCGTTGTATCCAAAGCAAGAACCTTCATTTGTTCCACCTCTTTTATCCACCGTTATTTCGGGTATACGATTTCTATTTTTCTGTAGTCGGAAGTTTTTTCCATATCCTTCTCTATAGTTATCCATATGGCATTTTCCGGCAAAAGTTCTTTTATTATATCCGCCCATTCTATCAGACATATCCCGTCCCCAAAAATATACTCGTCAAAACCTATCTCATACATTTCTTCAATATCGGAAATCCTGTAAACATCAAAATGATAGAACGGAAGCTTCCCTTTATATTCGTTAACGATCGTAAAAGTCGGGCTTGTGATATGCTCGTCTATGCCAAGCCCCTTGGCAAACCCTTTCGCAAAGACCGTCTTGCCTACACCGAGATCTCCGCACAAGCAATATATACCCCCTTGAGCCGCTTTGGCAAGACCGTATGCAAAATCAAAAGTTTCCTGCTCTGAAAAGACTTCTTTGATTGTTTTTATATTTTCACCCATTGTTTTTCTCCCATATTTTTGTAAACTGCTACATAATTATCATATACCAATAAGACCATAATGTCAAATTAATTATTTTGCATAAAAAACGGTGTGCCGAATCCGTACACACCGTTTTGCCGTATCAGTCATTTGTTCCGGCAAGAAGTCCTATAAGCAGACCAAGTATAAATAAAATAGCACCGACACCGCTTGCGGCGGCAGCGATTTTTTGTTTGTCCTTATTGGGGATGAAAACCCCGTTCACGGGATTGTGTTCGATCTCCTTTTTTGCCGCACGATAGTGCTTTCTTGTTCTTGCATAGGTCATGATTTGTTCCCCCTTTTTATATTTTAACCGACTAAGTTTCCCCGCCGATAGGCAGTCGGTCATAAGTACAAATATTGTTTTATTGATATTACACATTAAGTTTGTAGGTCAGTATAAAACTTGAACCCACCATAAAAGCCACAGATAACACCAAATTTGTATTGCCGATACATTTGAGTATATTTTCGGTCAGATCGAATATGCTTTGAATGCTGTTTATTGCAGCCGAGCTTATCTCAATGCCCGATATACCGAATGAGGCTGCAAGAACAGCCATACTTATAAACAGCAAAGCAAAAAACCCGATAAAAATTATAAACGTTCTGCCTGCGCCCCTTGATACAAGCTGACCGAGCGAAAGCGCCAAAAAAGCACACGACATTATAAAAAGGCAAAGCATAAGCATAAAATATACGCCAAGCCCGATAAACATATTCAAATCAAAACTCAGACCGTCGGATTGCGCCAAATCGGGGAATATTTTCAGCAGATCCCCGACAATACTTATTTTATCGGCAATTTTTATAACATCAAATGTCATCACAGCTACGGCTATGACCATAATTGCAAGCCCCGAGAGCGCCTTGCTTATAACAAGCTCCCATGTATAAACGGGCAGCATATGGTTAAGATAGCTGCGGTTTGTCAGCATATCCTCGCCAAACCACTGGCAGGTGACAACAACGACCATTATCGCCGCAAACATGAACAAAATGCCCCATACGCCAACGGAAACATAGCGTACGGCATTCAGGATATATGCATTTTCAAGCGTAAATTTTTTTGCAAATTCGTTACCCCAGACATAGCCCGTCACAAGAGAAGCTATTATTGAAAACAGCACATAAACAGCGCTTCTTGCAAGAATGCGGCTGAGATCCTTTATCAGAAGGTTAATAAATTTCAGCATTTGTATACCTCCTTATACAGTGAAGAGATCTCCTTGCCGTATTCGGCTTTTACCTCATTCACCGAACCCGCAAGTTTTATCTGCCCGCGATGTATAAACATTACATCGTCGATTATTTTCTCAAGCTCATTCGGTATGCGCGAAAATATCAGCACGCTTGAATCGTCCTGCATATTGCTTAATATGAGTTTTGCGATAAAATCCCTTGCTTTCGGCTCTACATGGGTCATAGGCTCGTCAAGTATATAAAGTTTTGTCTTGCGGCACATAACAAATATCGCCTGGGCTTTCTGCATAGACGTTGCCGAAAGTCCGCCGAAAGTATCGCTCATTCTTATACCCGCATATTTGATGAGTTTTTCCGCCTTTACGGCATCAAAATCACTGTAAAATGCCTTATAGCGCCTATATACGGTCGAAACCTTTGTATAGTCGTTAACAAACGGTACTTCGGGCAGAAAACTTATATTCTGCTTTGATGCCTTGCCCGGCTTTTTGCCGCAGACAAGTATTTCGCCCTGATGTACGGGCGTAAGACCGCAAATCATACGTGCGACCGAGCTTTTGCCGCTGCCGTCCGGACCGAGAACAGCAACTATTCTGCCCGGCTCTATACCGAAAGATATATCGTTCACACCGTAATAGTTGCCGTAGCGTTTTTTTACATGACGCATCTCAAGCAGAAGTTCTTCGGCAAAGCCGTTTGTTTCATTATTCTGTTTTGATGATCTGACTGCGCTCTTTTTGCGCGTTTCGGTTTTGCCTGATTTTTCCCTTGTCATAAATACTCCTTTATAAGCGGCTCTCTTTTGCATGCACCGTTCAATGTATTTTTCGCTTATACGACAATACACTACATAAACTTATAAGATATTTTAACATAAATTTACATTAAGGTCAAGACCTCGGATTCGAACGTTTTTACATTTTTTATTTTTCCGAAGCATATCTTACATCTTCGTATTGTTCCGCCAGGAGGGTCATATCCTCCCTGTCTTTCAGTTTATCCCGCATTTCAAACGGTGTATCGGCGGACGACACAATATTTCCCGCAAGATATTTTTTCACCTTTTTATAAAATTTACGCCTTATCGGGTCGGAAATATTTATTTTTTTGCTTTTCTTTTTTTGCGGAGGAAGCGCCGTGACCTCGGATGTTCCGTTCAGGTAAGTTATTTTTCTTTCTTTTCGCCCGTAAAATCCGTAATACAGCCTTAAAAAGAACATAACGACCAATATCACCAATAAAAGCAGTACGGCTATATTTACAATATATACAGCCGCAGTTTCAAGTATACGCAGCCACAGAGGCAGCTTTGGTATCTCGGTATCGAAAGGAATAGTTTCCGCGCCCGTTCCATATCCGTCAAGACCCATTTTGTAATATTCGTCCTTATCGGCAGACCCCAAAAGCGAGCGTATGATACGTACTGCCAGCCTGCCTGCCGCAGCGGCTATCTTTCCGAACGGCACATATCTGAAAAGCGCAAGCACAACAAAAAAGCCAAGTATATACACTGATAGATATTTATTGACAAAATTTGTGATCTCGCCTGTCGGCTGCAGCGAATCCTTTGCCGTAAACTCCAATTCACGGTTTATGCCGCAAAGATGCGTATATAATATCGAAAGTATGAATATCGCTATTGCCTGACAGTAAAAGAAGAACCTCATTTCGGGTATACCGAAATAATCGGCGGCAATATACAGCACCGTAAGAAAAATCAGCGGAAACGCCAGCGTTTCAAACGTTATGCGCAGCTTTGCGCCCTCATTTGTTCTTATGCGAACCGAATGCGAACACAAAAACACAATAAAAACGGTATTTACTATATAATTTTTTGTGATCGTACCCACAAGGCATGCTGCCCATGTCAGAAACAGAAAAGGCGTGAATTTACGCACAAATATCCTTATAAAATAATGATAGAGTATTATCGGCAGAAACAGAAATATTTTTAACGGAGTCGAAATACCGCCGCTCATTACCGCAAGAACAAATGCAAACGGCATAGTCAAAAGATTAAAATAAAACATATCTTCCGTAAACGCTTCAAAAAATTGCCTTGGTTTCGGCATTGTCATCACCTGCCCTACACTATTTATTATAATACACCCGACATCAGCGGCACACCGACAAGCTCGGCATTTTCCGCAGGCGGTGTACTCAACTCCATATCAAATTCCATAACGGGATACAGCCATTTTACAT
>CANRCU010000202.1 GCA_947629215.1 uncultured Clostridia bacterium | reverse complement strand
AAATCTCAATCGTATAAGTAATCTCTTTAAGTCCTCACTTTGACTTGGTTTTGAGGGTGAGGATATGACGGGTATTTTGGAAATTATAAAGGCGGCGGCGGTGAATGCGGTGAGGGAGAGCAAGCCGCTGGAGCTGGTCTTTGGGCTTGTGGTGCAGGAAGAGGACAGGGAGAAGGACATACCGCTGTTGATACAGACAGAGCAGAAAAAACCGCTGACGAGGGCTTTTTTTATTGAGAACGGGCGGCTTGACGGTCTGAGGGAGAAAGAGCGGCTCGTGCTTTTGCAGATACAGGGCGGGCAGAAGTTTTATATTTTGGATATTCTGCCGCCGAAGGAGGGGAGTTAATGATACCGAGTGAAAATACGGATATGATGAATATGCCGCAGGAGGTCGTCTATGCGACGAGGACTTACTTTATGGACGTTGAGAACAAGCGTATCGTGGGGTTTGTGAGCGGTTTAAAGGCGATGGAGCAGGCGATATACAAAATTTTGCTGACACCGAGGTTTCGGCACATAATTTATTCGTGGAATTACGGGACGGAGCATTTTGAGCTGATGGACAGGCTTATCGAGTACAATTATTCTCTTTTAAGGGAATATATCACGGACGCTTTGACGGTGGACGACCGTATAATGCGGGTCTATGATTTTGAGTTTTCAAAAAGCGGGCGCGGGCTTTTGGTGAAATTCAAAGTCGACACGACCGAGGGCGAATTGAGTTTTGAGTGGGGGAATGGATATGTACGAGGATATGACGTTTGAATTTATTATGAACAGGTGCTTGAACCGTGTGAGCAACGCTGTTGACAAGCGTGAGGGGAGCATTATTTATGATGCGCTTGCGCCTGCGGCGGTGGAGTTGGCGATAATGTATATGGAGTTGGACACCTTTTTGGACGAGGTATTTGCGGACACGGCAAGTCGGGAATATCTGATAAGGCGGGCTGCCGAGAGGGGGTTGACGCCAAGAGGGGCTGTGGCTGCTGTGGTAAAAGGGGTATTCAAGCCCGCGGATATAGATGTTGCGGATATGAGATTCAGCTGTGGGGGCTACAATTATGTTGTGACGGAGAAAATAGCCGACGGGGAGTACAGGCTTTTATGCGAAACGGTCGGAAGCGAACCGAACGGGAACAAGGGTACTCTGATACCGATAGAATACATAAAGGGCTTGGAAACGGCGGCTGTTACCGAAATTATTATTCCCGGTGAGGACGAGGAGGAAACCGAGGCTTTCAGGCGAAGGTATGTCGAAAGTTTGAGAAGTCAGGCTTTTGGCGGAAATGTGGCGGATTACAGGCAGAAAGTGATGTCGCTGGAGGGCGTCGGGGGTGTGAAGGTATACAGAGCAGCCGACTGGAACGGCGCAGGCACTGTGAAGTTGGTGATACAGGGCAGTGACTACGATGTACCCGAAAGGGAGCTGATAAGTGAGTTACAGACGCAAATTGACCCTATTGCAAATGGGGGAGAAGGTGTGGGCATAGCGCCCATAGGGCATAGAGTGACGGTCGTTGGGGTCAACGAGGGCAGTGTGGACGTGACAGCCGATATTAAGGGCGAGAGCGGCGAGGACGTTTTTGACGAAGTGAAGAGCAGGGCTTTGGAGGTCATCTCCGAATATTTTAAAGAGCTTAATGCAAGTTGGGCGGAGAAGGAGAGAATTACCGTATTTTCTATGCAGATAGGGGCGCGTTTGTTGGACATAGAAGGGGTACAAGACGTTGAAAATGTACGGTTGAACGATATGGAAGGGAATATTTTGCTTGACAAGGACGAAATTATAGACATAGGTGCAAGTATGCTGAATGATGTGCCTTTGAAAGGGGCTTGAAGATGGAGAGGAAGTTGTTGGGGTATTTACCCGAGATAATGCGGGAGATACGGGAGTTTAAGGAGATAATGGAGGCTGAAGAGCCGGAGTTCAAGGTATTATACGAAAAAATAGATAGGGCGGTGGAGAACTGTTTTGTGGATACTTTAGACGAATACGGGTGTTTGCGATGGGAAAGGATATTGAATATCGTCGCAAAGGACGGGGATGAGATAGATTTTAGGCGATTGAGGATAAAAGCTGCATTAAACGGGGACACGCCTTATACGTTGAGGAGTTTGGACGGGAAGTTAAGGAATATTTGCGGTGAGGGGAATTACAGTCTTAGGTATGCGAATGATATTTATACTTTATCCGTGGGGATAGGGTTGCGGGCAAAGCGGCAGTTTGAGTTTGTGAAGGGGCTGCTTGGGGAGATTGTGCCTGCGAATATTATTATAGATGTGAGGGTGTTGTACAATACGCACGGGACGTTGAGGAAGTTTAGGCATGGGGAGTTGAGGGGGAAGAGGCATAGGGAGTTGTGTGAAGAGGAGTTGTAAATGGGGCTCCGCCCCATACCCCGCAAGCCTTTTGAAAAAGGCTTGAGCGAAAACTTTAAAGTGAGTTCCGAAAGGAATGAATTTATTGTTATAAATACGGGGAAAAAGGGGTTGGATAGGGGATATTCGGGGGGCAAGCCCCGCAAGGTTGATTTGTTTGTGAGTTTTGAAAAGTTTGTTGATGAATAAAACGTGTTTTATACAGGATTAATGCAGTTGTCAGTGGTAAATTTATTGTTATAAATACGGGAAAAAGGGGCTGGATATGGGGATATTCTGAGGGCAAGCCCCGCAAATAATCTCCGTTTCGGCTCGAAAAATAGCCTCACGGAGAAACATTTGCGTGTTTGCCGTGGGGTTGATGAGGTTGTGGGGTTTAGAAGAATGTTTAATCAAGCAGAAAACCATATTTGCGTGTTTGCCGTGGGGTTAATACGGTAAGTAAGGGTTAAAAATTTGTTATAAATAAAATAATAAAGCGTGTTTGCTGTGGGGTTAATACGGCAGTAAGGGTTAAAAATTTGTGATAAATAAAATAATAAAGTGTGTTTGCTGTGGGGTTAATACGGTAGTAAGGGTTAAAAGTTTGTTATAAATAAAATAATAAAACGTGTTTTATGCGGGATCAATGTGGTTGTAAGGTTGAAAGAATGTTTAATAAAACGGGGTTTTGGGCAGATAGGGGGTTATGGCATGGCGCGACCATTAAAAACGGGGCTTGATTATTTTCCGTTTGATGTTGGGTTTTTTGAGGACAGGAAAATAAAGCGTTTACGGGCAAAATTCGGGTGTGACGGGTTAGCGGTATATCTTTGTATTTTATGTCTTATATACAATGACAAAGGGTATTATATCGAATGGGACGAATATCTTATAGCCGACATATCCGTTGATTTAAATTTACCCGAAGAGAAGGTCGGTCGGATAATGGACATTTGTCTTTCGATGGGGTTATTGCGGGCAAAAGAGTTGCAAAACTGCGAGAGGGTATTATCGTCCGAGACGATACAGCGCAGATTTCAGGACATTAAAGTTTCATCAAAGCGTGACGTTATTGTCAAGAAAGAGTGTTGGTTCTTGAAAGAGGCTGAAACACGGGCTTTTATCAAGTTTGAGGAGGATAATGCCGATAGTTTTTACGGTAAAAACGAGGATAAATCGCGAATTAATACACAAAGGAAAGGAAAGGAAAGTAAAGTAAAGGAAAGTAAAGGAAAGGAGAGTGAATACGCGTGCGCGCCCACACACACAAAAAATACATACGGGAAATACAAAAATGTTTTTTTGACTGATGCCGAGTTAGATGATTTGAAAAATCAATTTTCGGGGGATTACAGAGAGCGGATAGAGAGGCTTAGCGAATACAAGGAGTATACGGGCAAGGTCTACAAAAACGATCTGGCGACCATTGAGCATTGGGCAAGGCATGACAAGAAAAACGAGAGAGCAAGCCCCAAGGCGACGGCTAATTTTGAACAGCGGGTGTATGATGCAAAGACTTTGGAAGAGGCGTTTGCGAGAAAAAGAGAGGGGGATTTTGGGGCGCTGCCCCATACCCCGCAAGCCTTTTGAAAAAGGCTTGAGCGAAAACTTTAAAGTCGGCAGTTCGGAGGAATGGTTTTTATTGCGGGAAAAACGCAGGGGGAAGGGGTCTGTTAAATAAAACTTTGAAGGCAAGCCCCGCAAATAATCTCCGTTTTGCCCCGCTTTTTACTAAGCGAAAAATTGCTTTTCGTTCACGAAAAGCAAAATTTTTTGCTTAGCCTTCAGAAAAAAGCGGGCGGGGGGGTTGGGGCAAAGCCCCATATTTACTTATTTGTGGGGTTTGAAAAAGTTTTTGATAAAAGAAAACGTTAGAGGCAAGCCCCGCAAATAATCTCCGTTTCGGCTCGAAAAATAGCCTCACGGAGAAACATTTGCGTGTTTGCCGTAAGGTCGATGAGGTTGTGGGGTTTGAAAAGAGTGTTGAAAAAAATAA
>CANRCU010000201.1 GCA_947629215.1 uncultured Clostridia bacterium | reverse complement strand
TCTCGTGGATGTATTGTTTTTAGTGGATTTTGGACATTAAATACAGTGATGGTGGGATATCAATTTATCATATTTCCTAAAATAGAGACTGCAATTCTTTTAGGGGCGTCTGTTATTGGGACGACTATTTATGGAAAAGAAGTATATCAGAGATATCAATATGTTAGAGAGTTAAAACAAAAAAGAAAAAAACTATTGAAGTCATTTGTTAAGGAAGATGGATAATAGAAAAGTAGAGTTGAAATCAGTCAAAGAATATAAAAAATAGCATAAAATATATTAGAAAAAATAAAAAAATTATCCAACGAAGATTGACATTTATTTAAAAATATAATACAATAAGTTTACGTTTATAAATGGGTCTATAGCCAAGTGGCTAAGGCGTGGGACTGCAACTCCCTGATCCCCGGTTCAAGTCCGGGTGTCGCCTTCAAAGATGGGGCTTCCGTTCGCGGGGGTCTTTTCTTTTTGCTTTTTATATTATGACAAATAATAAAGCCGCCTTGGATATTGTCCAAAGCGGCTTAAAAGTTTTATCAGAACGGAATCTCGTCCTTGCTTACACCGGCATTGCTTCCGGCATTAAACATACCCGGGTTTCCTACCGATAATGTTATAACGTCTTTATTTTGTATAGATATTATCTCTACTTCAGGTTTTGTATACTGATTTTTCATTTCTGCATATACCTCCCATTAATTATTCAGCGGCTGTGGTGCCCCATGTAAAAGCTGTAGTTGATTTTATATCACCTGCATTTGCGCCGTTTACCTTGATAGCATAAATATTGCTTCCGCCAAAATCTGCTGTTGTAAGTGAAGAACCGTCTGCAAATTCTATACCTGTATAAACGGTATCAGAAGCCGTTGAATCTATTTTTGCGCCTGCTTTTGTCATATATATTTCGCTTGCAGACATTTCTGTTTCTGTTACGGGGTGGATAATGTAAAGAGCATTATCATCTACACAGTAAAAATCGGATGTGCTGTTTATCTTTGTCTTTGTTCCTGCTATATCGGTAATTTTTATATTTTTAATAGATGTTTCGCCGTTTACAGTATAGCTTGCATATCCGCCCTCTTTACCGTTGAAAGTGATTATATTATTTTTTTCTGCGGTTATTACTACTTGTTGATTATCTTTTACAGGTACTTTAAATGTTATATTCTTTACCTGAGCTTTACTATTTGTATAATTTGCGTGGAACTTAGAGCTTTTACTTCCTGTTGTTATAATGATACCTTTTATTGTTGTATCGCCGTTTGCATTTTCTGCTTTATACAACTTTGGATTTGTATTTGAATCATTATCAAAGTATAATATTGGATTTGTAAAATCCCATTCGGTAATAGCCGATGATTCAGGTTCGATATTCTTTGTAACGGCATTGCCTTTGGTTACTGCAACAGTTGCGTCCTTGATATAATACTGACATTCATTATATAAATTAGATTTAAGGGTGATATTATATGTTCCCTCTGGCAGATTTGCTTTATAATTTCCACTGTCATCTACTTCGGCAACATCTTCAACTTTTAAAGCATTATCAAAGAATACTACTTTATCACCTTTTGTAGCAAGTGTACTGTCTACTTTACCGCTTACTTCTGTTACTTCGATAACATCAACAGTAACATCAGCCTTTGCAACTACGTCGTCACCGTTCATAATTCTTGCGCTTACAGTTGTTGATTTTCCTCCTGCAACACCTGTTATTGTGGCTGTTGACTTAGAATCGGCAAGTTCTGTACCTTCAACGGTGGCAATAGTGTCATCTGCTGATTTCCAATCAAATGTATAATCACCAAGATTATCTACAATAGCAACAACAGTAGCTGTACCGTTTGCATTAACTTCTACCTTCTCGGTATCTAAGGATACGTTAGGCTCTGTTGATATTTCAACAAATTTTAAATGAGTGATAACAGGCTGACCGGCAGTTTCAAAGAATGTATATGTAGTATTTGCAGCAACCTCCTGTGTAAGTGTGCCTATATTACTTTTTGCACTCCAAACAGTGGTATATCCATCGTTGGCATTCCCTGTTGCAAAATAATATATCTTTTCGGCAGCACCCCAATCAAGAGTAAGTCTGCCGCCTTTTTCTCCTGTTTTTATTTCAAGCGCAGCTCTTGACTCTACACTTTTCCCATCAATATTGTAATTATCATTTGAAGAGCTTATTTTTACGCCGCTGGACGAATAACTTGCGGCAAATAAGGGTGTTACGGTAATATAATCATTAGATGCAAGTACAGTGTTTGCTGATACGGATTTTCCGGCTCCACCATCGGCTTCGGCAGTTGTAAAATCAAAATCAGCGTAAGTTTCGGCAGCCATTGTGCATATACTGTTTAATGCAACAGCGCTTGCGATAATGCCTGCACATACAAATGCTTTTGAAAAAAAGTTTCTCATTTTGTAATTTTCCTCCTTTAAAATTATTCTTACAAAATATAATTTGCAAATTACAATCGACATTCCGGCTGTCGATAAGCCGTCCTTCCTCCCTTCCTCAATAGTCGGCTTATTTGATTTATCTGCAGAAGGGCTGACAGACCTAAAAAATCTTCTTATATAATAAGATACATCAGCCCAAAAATCCAAACAAGCCGCATATATCAACCCCCTTTTTGGGATATGATAAACACGTCATATAAGCCCCTTACTTTTCAGTTCTTTCCTCATTCGTTCAAAAGTCGTCTTGCAGGCGCCTACCTCGGCTCGTGCCTCCTCTGCGCTTGATTCCCCGCTTTCGTACCGCTTAAATACCTCGATATAGTCCGTCGGTTCGTATTTTGTGCGCCTTCCAAAGTGTACGCCTGCCGCCTTAGCCGCCTCTATCCCCTTTTTTTGTTTTTCCTTCCGCACGGCATATATATTGGCTTGATAATAAGAAAGCATTTGCAAAAGCACCCCATATATCTGTTCCTCAACGACAAGCCTGCCTTGATAAGTGCCAAGTAACGGCTCGTTTACGGTCATTATCTCGGATATTTTTTCACGGGCAATTTTGCGGTACCCTTCTATAATATCATCGTGTTCGGGCAGCTGCTCATTGCCCGAAAGCCGCATATTCTCTGTGTTTTCCATAGGATTCTCCCTTTCGGCAAAATAATTTTGGCTTACACAAAAAATCGACATTATAAGTCTTTTAATGTATAGTTTTGAGGAAAGTTTTTTAGTTATAAAAAATTCCGACGCAAGATTGACATTTTGACGAAAAACTTATATAATATCATATATAGAGTTGTTAAATATGTACACAAAATAATTTTTCCTCAAAACTATACTTTTTTGGTACATTTTGTACACCTTTCTGTTTTTCTCAAAAATTCAATTCTCTTTCCATACATATTGACAATATCCGCCCCAAGTGCTATTATATAATGTAGATATTCATATTGTACAAACAGCTTGTCCGGCTGCGGCAGGCTTGAAAGGATGATATTATATGAAGAAACTTTTTACTTCCGAATCTGTGACAGAGGGGCATCCCGATAAAATTTGCGATCAAATTTCGGACGCCATACTTGACGCAATGCTTGCGCAGGATCCGTATTCGCGTGTTGCGTGTGAAACCTTTGCAAGCACGGGGCTTATTTTGGTTGCTGGTGAAGTCACTACCAAAAGTTATGTGGATATAGAAAGCGTCGTGCGCGAAACGGTGCGTAAAATAGGCTATGACCGCGCAAAATACGGCTTTGACTGCGACAGCTGCGCAGTTATCACTTCTTTAAAGTCGCAAAGTCCCGACATTGCCCAAGGCGTGGACGCCTCGCTTGAAAGCCGTGACGGCGCCGAAAAAGATACCGGCGCAGGCGACCAAGGCATGATGTTCGGTTTTGCCTGTGACGAGACCGAGGCATATATGCCAATGCCCATTTACCTTGCCCATAAGCTGACGCGCAAA
Source organism: uncultured Clostridia bacterium (assembly GCA_947629215.1). GTDB lineage: Bacteria > Bacillota > Clostridia > Lachnospirales > CAG-274 > RGIG4310. The sequence goes on along the minus strand of CANRCU010000201.1, from coordinate 450 downwards.
TTAAGTGAGGTTCGCAAAAACGGCACTCTTGACTATCTTCGCCCCGACGGCAAAAGCCAGGTCACCGTTGAATATGACGACGACAAGGTGGTAAGGATAGACAATGTTGTCATATCCACACAACACTCTGCGGACGTCGAGCATGAGCAGATAGAAAAGGACATAACGGAAAAGGTAATAAAGGCTGTGCTTCCCTCAAAGCTTCTGGACGAGAACACAAAGTACTACATCAATCCCACGGGACGCTTTGTTATAGGCGGACCGCAGGGCGACTGCGGACTCACGGGAAGGAAGATAATAGTTGACACCTACGGAGGATATGCAAGCCACGGCGGCGGAGCCTTCAGCGGAAAGGACCCCACAAAGGTCGACCGCTCGGCCGCCTATGCCGCAAGATATGTTGCCAAAAATGTTGTGGCAAGCGGTATAGCCAAAAAATGCGAGATACAG
>CANRCU010000200.1 GCA_947629215.1 uncultured Clostridia bacterium | reverse complement strand
AACGAAGATATGCACATGGGTGTTTGTGGTGAACATGGTGGCGATCCTAACTCAATAAAATTCTTTGATAAAGTTGGTCTAGACTATGTTTCATGCTCACCATATCGTGTTCCAATTGCTCGTCTTGCAGCCGCACAGGCAAATATCAAAAATCCGAGATAAAACAAAGATTTGAGGGGCGCAGAATTTCTGTGTCCCTTTTTACAATAATTTTATGTGCCGATACCAAACGATAAGGAGGCAGCTTTTACATAATGAATAAAATAATGAAAAACTCCGACAGGCTGTCTCAGATGTTTTTGCTGCGTGTTATAAGGCGCGGTATGACAATGACGATACCGATGATGCTTATATCGTCGATAGCATTGGCTGTTACGGAGTTTCCCATACCTGCATTTACAAATTTTATCGAAAATCTTTGGGGCGGTATTATCTACAACGTCTTGTCGGATATAAGTAAGTTTGCTTTCCCGTATTTTTCCGTAATGCTTGTTATTGCCATAAGCATAAGCTATGTGCTTGAAAAAAATATGAGCGTTGAAGTAGCCGTACCTGCGCCGATTTTTGCCTGTTTGTCATTTTTGTTTATAATGCGTGTTTCCGCAAGCCAATCGGCTGAAAACCTTGGCACACAGAGCAGTTTTCTGGCAATAATCATTTCCTTGGCAGTTACGGCGGCTTATGTCAGGCTCGTCAATTCAAAACTCGGCAATTTATGGAAAATATCGGCAGGACATGATATTATTTATAAGGGCGCTATGCGTTCGGTCATCCCGATGCTTGTAGTCAGCCTTGGCGTAGCTTTGTTTTCATATATTTTATATCATATACTGAAAATAGAAGATGTGTCGGTATGGCTCAGCACAAACATCGACAGCCTTATAAGCGGTATGAATAACGAATTTCTGACAGCGGTCTTGTGTACATTTATTATACACGTATTCTGGTGTTTCGGCATACACGGCAGCAATCTTATGGAACCTTTTATGGTTTCCCATTCCGCCATAGGCACAGATATAATATTCAACAGAACATTTTTTGCAAATTTTGTATTAATGGGTGGCTGCGGTACGACTGTTTGTCTGCTGTTGTCGATATTGCTGTTTTCAAAGTACGGAAAGATGAAAAATCTTGCAAAGACTGCCATTTTCCCCGTTGCATTGAATATAAACGAGATAATCACATTCGGTTTGCCTATCATTCTGAACCCGATACTGCTTATACCGTTTATGATCGTTCCCATAGAATGTGTTGTAATATCATATATGGCAATAAAGACAGGACTCGTACCTCATGTCATGTCCGAGGTTTCGTGGACGACGCCTATATTGGTGAGCGGCTATTTTGCGACAGGCTCGATAAGGGGTTCTGTTTTGCAGCTTATTTGTGTTGTTATAGGCACGCTGACATATACGCCGTTTATCAGGGGTTATGAAAAACTTGATGTTGAACGGATAAAAAATCAGATTAACACTATGGTTGCGGAACTTCAGGAATACGAAAAGGGCAACGGAAATGCCGATTTTCTGGAACGAACGGATATGTACGGTGTTGCTGCCAATATGTTTATGAATGATGTGCGTGATGCTGTTAAGAATAAGGAGTTGTATCTGGTTTATCAGCCACAGTTTGAAGCCGACGGAACTTGTGTCGGGGCTGAGGCTCTTACGCGTTGGAAACATCCTATAGCGGGAATGATATATCCACCGCTTATAATTTATATGGCTAAAAAAGGCGGTTTCCTGTCCAACTTAGAGGAAAATCTTTTTGATATGGCTTGCAGTGCTGTCAAACGTACTCAGGAGAGCAGCGACAAACCGTTCAAAATATCCATAAATGTTACGGCAAAATCTCTGAAATGGCAGAGGTTTGAAGAATGTCTTTCCGAAAAAGTTGAAAAATACGGCATAGAGCCAAAGAAATTATGGATAGAGATAACCGAACAGGATATTGTTTCCAAAGAGAAGAATATTATAGATAAAATAACAAGGCTCAGAAGCAAGGGACATGAATTTCTTATTGATGATTTTGGCATGGGCAAGACTTCTATACTTTATTTGCAGACGGAATTGTTTGATGGTGTAAAACTGGACGGTTCGCTGACAAAAACGCTCAATGACGTAAGAAGCCGTGAGATAATATCATCCGTAATAACATTGAGCGAAAGATTAAAGGTAAGGACTATTGCCGAATATGTCGAAACTAAGGAAGAGTGTGAGATCCTTGATAAACTTGGCTGTGATTGGTATCAGGGATACTATTTCAGCAAACCTGTTTCGCTTGAAGAATTTATAGACCGGCTGAACCAATGACAGAGGGTATTATATGATAAGATTTAATTGTCCTAACTGCAACAATGAGCTTGTTATAAATAAAGAAGACCGCGAGTATGCTTTTTGCGAATACTGCGGTCAGAAAATATCGCTTGAAAAATACCGCCGCGAAAAGACAGAGGTTTCGGAGGAGGATATTTTTTCAAAGTGGATAATTTGCAAACGTAACGAGGCTGAAACAAAGCAGACCGAGATGCTCAGGGAAAAATGTATAGGGCTTTGGATAATGTCTATATCCGCCGTTATACTTATATCTTTCTTTTCCTATGTTATCGCAGGCAAAAATGTTGGTCTGCTTGTTCTGCTCTTTACGAGTGCGGTCGTTATAATTGGCGGCGCATATATGATATTTTTATGGCTGCCATACAGAACCGAGAATAATGCCCTGAAAACGGGTGTTAAAATCAGATTTCCGAAAAACCTTGAACCTTTTGAAGAAAAAAATTACAAAACTGTCAGAAACGAGCTGTATAATGCCGGTTTTACGGATATAAGCTGTGTCAATCTGCACGATGTAAAGATAGGCATTATGCAAAAACCCGACAGGATCGCCTCAATAACCGTGGGCGGTAAGATGTTATATTTCGGGGGCAAGGCATATTATCCCGATGTTAAGATAGTTATAAGGTATCACGGCAGATAAGTGGCTGTGATTTATTTAAAAACAGAAAGAAGGAGTATCAATAATGAGTTTCAAAAATATACGTGCGATACCGTCACCGGAGGCTATTCGCTCGCTCATACCGCTTGATGCTGAGCTTTCGGCACTAAAACAAAAAAACGACAAACATATAACAGATGTTATCACAGGCTAGGACAGCCGTTTTATGGTCATTGTGGGTCCCTGCTCGGCAGATGACGAAGAAGCTGTTATGGAGTATATGAACAGACTTGCCGAAGTTAATGAGGAAGTCAAGGATAAAGTTCTTATCGTTCCGCGTGTATACACGGGCAAGCCGCGTACGACGGGCGAGGGTTACAAGGGTATGATGCATCAGCCCGACCCGACCAAAGCGCCCAATATGCTTGAAGGTATACTTGCTATAAGAAAACTCTTTATCCGTGTTATCAAGGAAACGGGTATGCCCGTTGCCGATGAAATGCTATATCCCTCAAATCTGCCCTTTGTGGAAGACCTTCTCAGCTATATTGCAATAGGTGCAAGAAGTGTTGAGAACCAGCAGCATCGTCTTACCGCCAGCGGGATAGATTGCGCGGTCGGTATGAAAAATCCCACAAGCGGTGATCTTACAGTCATGTTTAATTCCATAAGGGCAGCGCAAAGCTCTCACGATTTTCTGTATAACGGACATGAAGTGCGCACTTCGGGCAATCCCCTTGCGCATGCCATTATGCGCGGCTCGGTCAATAAACACGGCAACAATCTGCCAAACTATCATTATGAAGATCTGCAGCTTGCTTATAATATGTATATGGACGGCGATTTTGTTAATCCTGCCGTTATAGTTGATGCAAACCACTCCAATTCGGGCAAAAAATTCTATGAGCAGCCAAGAATTGTGAAAGAAATACTTCATTCGCGCAACTGCAACAGCAATATAGAACAAATGGTAAAGGGTGTTATGATAGAAAGTTATCTTGTGGAGGGCAACCAAAACGGCAGCGAACCGCATATATACGGCAAGTCCATAACAGACCCATGCCTTGGTTTTGAAGATACGAAAAATCTTATTTTTGATATAGCAGAAAGGGTATGACCGAATATAATGCCTGCATAAGCAAAATAAGAATGACAATTTACATTTTATAACTTGATTTTGTATAGGAATATGTTATAATTAAAGTACGGAATAAAAATACAGTGCCGACTTGACGGCATTGACAAAGAGGAGGTCAATTATGAAACTTGAAACCAGATATTCAAACCATTTTGACGATGTAAAACATTATGACACCGAAACATTGAGAAAACATTTTCTTGTTGAGGATATTTTTGTACCCGGGGAACTGAAATTGGTATACAGCCATAACGACCGTATAATTTTCGGCGGTATCACTCCAACGACCGAAGCG
>CANRCU010000199.1 GCA_947629215.1 uncultured Clostridia bacterium | reverse complement strand
GTGTAAGGGGTCTTGAGGGCTGCAAAGAGCTTACCGTAAAATATGCCGACAGAGATGTGCGTATTGCGGTCGTAAGCGGTCTTGGCAATGCAGATGCCCTTATCAAGAGGGTAAAAGCAGGCGAGCATTTCGACCTTATTGAAGTAATGGCTTGTCCGAACGGCTGTATAAGCGGCGCAGGTCAGCCGTTTACAAACCGTGAAGGTAAGCAGAAGAGAAGTGTGGATCTTTATGATTCGGACAGAATGTGCAGCAATAAGAGAAGTGAGGAAAATCCGCTTATGATGCAGCTCTATAACGGCATTTTAAAGGGCAGAGTACATGAAATGCTGCATGTTGATTATGTCAAAGACGGCGAAAAGCATTAAAAAAGCCCGTAGGAGAGAGGTTGATAGCTATGTTGAAAATTTCCATTTGTATAGGCAGCGCCTGCCATTTAAAAGGCTCATATAATGTTATAAACGCCTTTCAGCAGGCTATGGAAAAATATAAAGTCACCGATAAAGTTGAGATCGGCGGTGCGTTTTGTCAGGGACATTGCGGCGATGGTGTGTCCGTAACGGTAGGTGAGGAAATATATAATATCGTCCCCGAAAAGGTAAACGAATTTTTCTCCGAAGTCATATTACCGAAACTTGATTAAACGCTGTTCGGATAAATAATAACGTTTTTATATAAATGGTGCGGTCATAACAAGCCGCACCATTTTTTTGATTTCTGTCGGTAATTTTTAAGTTATAAAAAAAGATAATATGGTCTATACTTCGCTTGTTAAGTATAATAGCATAAGCATAGTACAAATAAAGGAGAAATAATATGATTTATGCTTATGTAAGAGTATCTGCCAAAGACCAGAACGAGGACAGGCAATTAACAGCGTTGAAAGAATATAATGTCAGCCCCGGGAACATTTATATCGACAAGCAAAGCGGCAAAGATTTTGAAAGGTTAAATTACAAGCGGCTCATTGGCAAATTGAAAAAAGGCGATCTGCTTATAATAAAAAGCATTGACAGGCTTGGGCGCAATTATAACGAGATATTGCGGCAATGGCAGAAAATAACAAAGACAATAAAGGCGGACATCAAAGTTCTTGATATGGAGTTGCTTGATACAACAAGGCAAAAAGACCTTATCGGCACACTTATCAGCGACATTGTTTTGCAGCTTTTAAGTTATGTTGCGGAAAATGAAAGATTGAATATAAAACAAAGGCAAGCCGAGGGCATAGCCGCCGCCCGCGAAAGGGGTGTAAAATTCGGCAGACCGAAAATATATGACGCCCCAAAACTGCTGCCTGTATATCTGAGATATAAAAACAAAGAGATAACGCAAAAAGAGGCTTTAAAGCTCATCGGCTGCAGCGAACGTACATATTACAAACTTGTGAAAGAGTTTGAGATGCTGATAGATTCTCCCGACAATTAAACAAAATCGGAAATAAAGTATACTTAATTGCCTATATGCAATATGTATAATTTTATAACAATATTCTACCATTTTGCCTATAAAATGTCAAGAAATCACTGTGTATTTTTTGTCACATATGTTACTGCAATTAAGTATACCATTTTGCAGTAAACGGAGGGGAATTTATGGCAGTTATATTTAAGTGTAAAATGTGTGGCGGTGAATTAAATGTTGAGTCGGGCGAAAAAGTCGTAAGGTGTGATTTTTGTGACACACAGCAGACTGTGCCGAGCGCAGACGACGAAAGAAAGATAAATCTTTTTAACCGTGCAAACAGTTTAAGAACGGGCAGTGAGTTTGACAGGGCGGCAAGCATATACGAAAATATTATAAACGATTTTCCGAACGAGGCTGAGGCTTATTGGGGCATGGTGCTTTGCAAATACGGCATAGAGTATGTGGACGACCCGTTGACGGGCAGAAAAGTGCCTACCTGCCACCGAACATCATATGAAAGTATTTTTAACGATGTAAATTATAAACAGGCTGTGGAACTTGCGGATGCCGTTGCAAGGGATGTTTACAAAAACGAGGCTGAATATATAAGCAACGTTCAGAAAAGTATTCTTGAAATTGCAAAAAACGAAGAACCCTACGATATTTTTATCTGTTATAAAGAAAACGACGGCGGCAAACGTACTCAGGACAGTGTTCTTGCACAAGACCTGTATTATCAGTTGACAAACGAGGGCTTTAAAGTGTTTTTTGCGCGTATAACGCTTGAAGGCAAGCTTGGCACAGCATATGAGCCGTATATATTTGCTGCCCTTAACAGCTCAAAAGTAATGATAGTTATTGGCACAAAGCCCGAATTTTATAATGCCGTATGGGTCAGAAACGAGTGGAGTCGTTTTCTTGACATGATGAAAAAGGATAAGAAAAAAACAATTATTCCCGCTTACAGGGATATGGATCCTTATGACTTGCCCGACGCCCTTTCAATGTTTCAGGCACAGGATATGAGCAAGCTCGGCTTTATGCAGGATATTATACACGGTATCAAAAAAATAGTTTCAAAGTCGGAAACAACACCGACACAGCCGACTTCAGCCCCTGTGACGACAACATCAAACGCAAATATCGAGAATCTTTTAAAAAGAGGTTATCTTGCGTTGGAGGGGGGAAATTGGGATGCCGCAAACGATTTTTTCGAAAGGGTACTTGATGAGGATGCGGAAGAATCAAGGGCATATTTAGGCAAACTTCTGGCTGAACTTAAATATACAAAAGAAGATATGCTGGAACAAAATACAAAATCTATTAATAATTTTGATAACTACAAAAAAGCCTTGCGCTTTGCGAAAGGCAATGCAATCAATAAAATAAGAAGATACGGGGAGTTACCTTTTTACAATAAAGCTTTGACTTTAATAAAACAGGGTGATCAGAATACCGATATTACAAAAAACATAGAATGTTATAAAAAAGCAGAGAAACTTTTATCAAATACCTTTAATTTAGAAGAGGCAGCAGTCAAATTTAAAGAATGCAAAAAACATATAGCGGAATTTACCGATAAAGCCTATACAATGGCATGCGATACGATCAACAATTCAAACTCACAGACCGAGCTTACATATGCAAAGGAAATATTGGTATATTTGAATGGCTATAAAAATTCTGAAAGTATGTTAGTTTATAATAAAGCTTTGGCTTTAATAAAACAGGGTGAGCAGAATACCGATATTACAAAAAATATAGAATATTATAAAGAAGCGGAGAAACTTTTATCAAATATTGATGATGTGGAGGAGGCAACAGTCAAATTAAAAGGATGCAGAGAACATATAGCAGAATTGACCGATAAAGCCTATACAATGGCGTGTGATACGGTCGACAATTCAACCTCACTGACCGAGCTTACATATGCAAAGGAAATATTGATATATTTAAATGGCTATGAAAATTCTGTGGATTTGTTGGATAAAGTGGAAAAAAAGATAGTGATAATTTCAAGATATACGGCATTATCCCATGAAGTTACTAATAATGATATAAAAGTTGTAAAAAATTTACTTACGTATTTTGAAAGTCTTGGGGATTTTATGGATTCCAAGCGAATGGCAGAATTATGCAGAAAACAAATAAAAGAGCTTGAAAATAAGGAAAAAGAGGAAATTTATAAAGAAGCCCATGAAAAATCGCAACAAAATGATAAAGCATATATTCAAGAGGCAATATATCTTTTTTCTAAAATAAGCGGATATAAGGACGCAGACGAAAGAAAGATAGACTGTGAAAAGAAATTAAACGGGATAAATAAAATAAATAAAATAAAAAAAATAAAAATGTTGGTTTTTGCATTTGTGGTATTGATTATTTGTTTATGTTCTATACGTGCAATAATAATAAGTAATATAAATAAACAAAAACAGCAATATGAGGAATTTGAGCAGAAACTTGAGCAGGGACTTGAGCTGGAACTTGATAAAGATGGAGATTATACGAGTTTGTATGAAGTATTAAGTGAAAAGCGAAAAGAAGAATTTATGAACAGGTTAATTTCTAAAAATTCGTATGGTGCTCTTTATAAGTTATATGATATTGAGGGTAATACCGAAGAACAGAATGAACTTGTTACAACATGTGATGAAACAATAAAAGAACAAATAAAAGATGTTGGCGATATTGTATATTTTGGCAGGTACAATGATTATTTGCTTAGTTGGATAGTATTATCCGTAGACGAAGAAAAGGCTCTATTGTTATGCCGGACAAATGTAACAGAAATGGAATTCGGCGGTAGTATAGGACTGGAAGAAGTCCCATGGGAAGATTCAGATTTACGAAATTGGCTTAATGATACAGGCAGGGAAAATTCATTTATAAACAATGCATTTACACCAAAAGGAAGGTCACTTATTTTACCGGTTATGATAACCAGCGAATATATTATCATAAGTATTACAACTTGTATTTATATCAATAT
>CANRCU010000198.1 GCA_947629215.1 uncultured Clostridia bacterium | reverse complement strand
AAGCATAACACAGAATATCAGCGATCTTTTGGAAAGTCCGCTTGCAAGCAAGATGTTAGCCAATTCGGACTACATTTTAATGCTCAATCAAGCACCGCAGGACAGAACAAAGTTAGCTGAAATTCTGAATATAAGCCCGACACAGTTGTCTTTTGTGACAAACGCAAATGCAGGACAGGGCTTATTGTTTGCAGGCAACAGCATTGTTCCCTTTGTTGACAAGTTTCCGCAGGACACACAGCTTTACCGTATGATGACAACCAAACTTGACGAGGTTATATCTTATGACAAAGAAAATAATCAAGGATAATGACAATTCAAAGGCTGTAAAGCAGGAAAAAACGGAAATACACAAAGGGCAAGTCGAAAGCAGTATAAGCAAGGCAGTCAAGAAAAAGGACGATATTTTTAAGGCTGCGGAGGATAAAGCAACATTCCGTGATTATTCGGGGAAGATACGTTACGGCGATGCAGGCAAAAAGCCCGATGAAGTCAAAACCGAAAAAGGCGGTAAAGGCTTTGAAAAGGTCAAAAAAGTAAAACAATCTGAAAAACGCCGTAAAAGTATTATCAAAAACAATGCCGATACTGATATTGTTAAGCCGCAAAACACGGCTGATATTGTACGGGCTGACAGCAGGACGGAAATTGTAAAACCGCAGTATTCGGGTAAATCTTCCGCACCGCAGGATAAAATAACGGATATTGACAGCCCTGCATATAAAAAGGCTATCAAAAATCAGCTTAAACAGTATGCAAAGACAAAGGCGGCAGGCAGTAAAATTCAAGACAGCACACCCCAAACGCACATTGATATTTCCGATGTACCCAGGGGCATAGTAAAGCCCGAAACTGAAATATCCGTTATAGAGCATAGGTCGGGAAAGGAGGATATAATATCGCACGATCAGACCTATGCTTTTTCTTCCGCACCGAAAGACTTGGTTGACGGGACTATAAAATACACGGATGGTACACAACGGTCACGGCTGTCACAAATGGCGCACGAAAGGCAGATACAAGCCATAAAAAGCCGTAATGTTGATGATAATGCCGAAACAACAGCCTTTGAATACAAGGACGATACCGAACAGGCAAAGGAACAGGCTAATCGGGAAATGGTAAAGGAACATTCTTTACCAATACGGGAACACAAAGAAACACCTATAAAGCATACCGAAAAAACGGTACGCAAACAGGCAGGCGGCAAAGGGAAAAATAAAAACAAGCGTACTACCTATGCCACACTTGCGGCAGGTGCAGTCAAAAGCGGAGCACACTCGGCACTCAAAAACTCGGAAGATAAAACTTTAGAGATAGCAGAGGGTACAATATCCGCTGTCGAAACTGCAAAAGGCATTTTAAAGCCCGAAACAGTATCGCCAAAGAAACGCCTGCAAAAGTTAAACCGTCAAAAAGCGGCGCAAGCTGCATCGGCTTACGGTGTAAAAGCTGAATTAAAGCAGAATATGAAAAATATCGTCTTGGATAAAAACGATCAGGCAGGCGAATTGTTAAAAACAGGCGGCAAGTCTGTTTTAAAAGCGATTCGGCAGGATATATCCGAAAAAGCCGACAACGATTTAGCTTTTAAGGCGGTTGATGATGTTATCCGCACAGGCGAAACGGCAGATGCGGCAAAGGATATTTACGCTGCCACTTCCAATGGTGTAAAAGATGCTTACCATACGGCAAAAGGTGCTGTAAAAGCGGTTAGGAACGCTCCGCAAAATGCGGCGGCTTTGGTTTCAAAGACACAGGCTGCCGTTAAAAAAGCGCAATATACAAAAAAGCGTTTTGACAGTTTTAGGCGGCTGAAAAACAAGTATAAAATGGCTATTATAAAATCCAACACCAAAAAGGCAGTAAAACAAACGGCTAAAACGGCTTTAAAGTCCGTAAGATCTGCAGCTATAAAAGTGCTTGCCTTACTTTTGGTAAATGTAATAGTTGTTGTTGCTATCTGCGGTCTTGTAGTCGGTGCAATTGGCAGTTTTATATGGCAAACGCCCTCCGCACTCGATACAACGGAAGTTATTAAATACATTTCCGATTTGGACTATAAGCGGCAAAATGCTTGGTTCAGCAAGGGTGCATCGGCGGTAGTTATTGAGGGTATGAACGATAACAACAGCGATAATTCATATTCATACACCTATGCAATAGCTTATGATGTACCGCCCGAAGTTGCCAATTCCGATGATATAACTCCCGACAATATAAATTGTAAAGTCCGCATCGGTCAAGACAGTCACGGGGAAACACTTTTACCGTCTTACAGCGGTTTTAATAAGATATTTTCTTCTTCCGATGAGGTCGTAGAGTGTATGCGGTGGACAACGGATGATTATAGGGCTGCGCTTGCGTTTATACAGACAAAAAAAGAAAATCTCGGTTGGTTTTCAAACCTGTTCGGCTTTGTTGGTAAGGAACAATTAAAGTCTGCTGCCGAAGAACTGCACAATGCCACATATAAGCAGAATATCGTTATCGAAAATGTAGATCAAGAGGACGGAACGGTCGATTACAGTCTGACACAGCCTATATACACAAAGACCTATCATAAACACGGTAATCACTCCAATTTTTATTTTGGTCGCAAATACTCCGTAAAATACCTTATCGACAATGATATGATACGCTTTAACAGCGATGATGCGAAAAACGCAAGTATGAAAGAAAGGTTTTACTACACATATAAATACGGTAATTTTGCAGTTGCAAATCTTGATTTTCCACTTGAATTAGAGGACGGAGAGAAAATATCCGACAGGATAACAAAACATTTCGGCACACAGCTTATACTTTACTATGAGCCACCCGAACACGATCCCGATAAAACAATGTATGGAAAAGTCAAGGGAAAGAAAGGCTATCATTATGCAACAGACTTGTCGGCAGACAGCGGTGATATAATATATGCCCCTCTCGGCGGACTTTGCAAGGCAACACAGCGTGAGGGACGGGGCTTTGAATATGTTATCTCAACGGCATACAACGGCAGTAACTTTGATTTTACAAAGGACGGATATTTAGTCAAAATATCTTGTTCGTCTGCATCATTTATTGCCGTAAATACACCGCAAACGATATAGGCGTAAACGATACCCGGCCCGATAGTGACAATGACAGTGCAGACAATGAGGATATAATAGCCGATGTGCTTTTCCCCTGCAATACAAGCACGGATTTTAGTGATATAGGCGGCAATAACTTTAATACGCATATTGCACCCGAAGAAAACCACATACATATAGAAATGTATAAACTGCCCTGCGATTTTTCCGATGCGGCTGATGTAAAGAAAAATATCCTTGCACCCGAACTGTTTTTTGACTACTCACAGGAAGATGAAGAATAGGAGGTTTTATGAAAGAAAATAAAAAAAGAAAGGTTTTAAGCCTTGTAAGCGGTCTTGACAAGAAGATAAACAAGGCGAAAACACAGCTTGATACCCTTGAGGAACGCAAGGGGGCTATTGTGACAGAGAGCATTATGGAAATGATGACAGAGAGTAACTTGGAATTAACAGACCTTTTCAACGCTATTGAAAAGGAAACAAGAGCAAAGGCGGCACAGGCGGCTAAAACCGACACAACAAGTGTCGGTACGGGCGCAAATGTTGCCTTTTCACATAACAAAACAGAAAATAATTACACAACAGGAGGAAAAACAGAATGAGAAAAATAATTATAACTTGTTTAATGGTAACTATGATGTTTGTAAACAGCGTTTACGCTGCCGATACACCGCTGATCAAGCGTGTCGATACGGCGGTCAACGATTATGATGAGTATATCGACATTAGCGACAATCAGCTTAACGACGATGAGTTTATAGCAGTTATGACAGAATACTTTGCAAAGTATTCAAGCGCAGGACTTATAAACTGCACCTTGCAGGCGTATGACGAGGATGAAAACGGGCTTTACGATGTTATTAAGCCCGATTACCGCTATTCCGAAAAAATGAACAGCATTATCAACAGGCAGATAGACCGTGCGGAAGATAAGATAATAGCACATACAAACGGGCTTACTGCCGAGGAAAAGGCGCAGTTTGTATATTCATATTTCTGCAAGAATTTCAGCTATGACAGCGAACTCAATTACGATTTAAAGCATTTATATGATGAAAACAACGGCACTTGTGCCGCTTTTGCAATAGCCTATAAGCGCATAATGGATAAAATGGATATTCCCTGCAAGATAGCATTATCGGCAGACTTAACGCACGAATGGAACAAGGTTTTTATAAATAATGAGTGGTTAAACCTTGACATAACGGACGGTGTACGCCTATATGCAACAGGCGCACCAAACGCCCACCTGCGTACATATCTTCTTCCCGACAGCGTGTATGCTGCAAGAGGTTATAATGAAAAATGAATATAGGCGTAATTGACAGCGATCTGATATACAACAGCAA
>CANRCU010000197.1 GCA_947629215.1 uncultured Clostridia bacterium | reverse complement strand
CCATAAGAGCCATTGTACCGCTGTTCCAGGCTTCCGAAAAGAAAAACCACGGTATCAGCCCTGCAATAAACCATAGTATATATGCAACTTCGCCCACATCGCCGCTTCTGAAACCGACCTGAAAGACAAACCAAAACACAAGTATAGTGCATAAAGGCTGCACAAATGCCCACATAATACCGAAATAAGAGCCGGCAAACCTTGTTTTGAAGTCATTTTTTGCCAGTGAAAATATAAGCCGCCTGTTACGGTAAAGATCGCCTGCCATTGAAACCACCGACCTTATGTGTACATATCTGTATATAAGAAAAGTCAGCACAGCCGCGGCAACTGCCGAAAACGGGAGCTTACCTTTATGCGGTGTGAGCGGCGGCAGCTTTATAACAATATATGGATCGCTGCCCGATATAGGGTATTTTACAATATATCGGTCGGCATCGACAAACGGTTTGCCTAAGTCGTTTACAGCGGAAACGGGTAGGGTATCTTCATATGTCAGATCGATATATCCGTTTTCATCTCTGTATTTCAGATAAGTCCATGCGGCAAATCTTTCCTCCGTGCCGTCGCGATCGGGAAAATCGCCGAAGTGTATCATAATGTATTTTACACCGCCGTGCGGCAGATATATTTTGCCTTTATAAGAAAAATCCGGACTGTTTTCAAAACTCATAGGTACAGCGTTTGCGAAAGAACCGTTTTCGTCATAGGTGTAATATACTTCCAAAGGTCTGTTGCCGAGGTTTTCACCGCTCATATCTATCGAAATGCTGCATACGTTATGAAAGGTATTGAAAAAAATACCGCACAGCAGGAACAGCGCTGCAAATATGGCAGCAAGCGCCGCGTATTTGAAAATATAGAATAATATGCTTTTTAGCTTTGTCATGTTATACCTCTCGGATAATGTTGTATTATAAACAGTATACAACAATTTTAAGATAATTTCAAGTATTGAGGTCATATCCGATGATATTTTATCGTCTGAGTAAGAATTTTGCCTTTTGGGCGGTTGGCGGACCGTCAAACATAGCATATTATTGCAAAAATGCAGCTGAAATATGCTGTTTATTTACAAAGAAACGGTTGAATTGACAGAAACTTTGTTTGAGTATATAATAAAAACATGCTAAACGTTTTATGCGGGAAAGGGGTTCATAATATGACACAGGCTGAAAGAAGAATATATCTGATAAAAGAATTGCTTGCCGAACAGCCGCAGTATTCGGATATAGAGATACCCGACAGCGAGGATATTCAGAAACGGCTGCTGCGTTCGCTTATGAATGTGCGTATGCCGAAACCGATAAGCGCTGATTTTATGAAAATACAGGATGAATATTTAAGCGAGGCTATCTCGGAAAAGGGAATAACAAATATAGAAGAGCTAAGCCCCGTTTCAAAGGGAATATATATATGGCAGGGGGATATTACAACACTGTGCTGTGATGCGATAGTAAATGCCGCAAATTCGGGGCTGACGGGTTGTTACAGCCCGTGTCACAACTGTATAGACAATTGTATACATACCTTTTCGGGCATTCAACTGAGAAATGAGTGTGACTGTATAATGAAAAAACAGGGTCATGAAGAACCGGTGGGTCGTGCAAAAGTTACGGGTGCTTACAATCTGCCGTGCAAGTACGTTATACATACGGTCGGACCGACTGTAAGAGGCAGACTTACAAGCGAACATTGTAAAATGCTCGAAGAATGTTATCTCTCCTGCCTGTCTGCGGCAGTCGGATACTGTATGAAAAGTATTGCTTTTTGCTGCATTTCAACGGGCGTTTTCGGTTTCCCCAAAAAAGAGGCTGCGGAAACAGCCGTGCGGACGGTCTGCAATTTTCTAAAAAAACACGATTTGAAAGTCATTTTTAATGTATTCGGAGATGAGGACTATGAGATATACCAAAAATTATTTATCAGGACAGAGTAAACTTGCCGAAGCTATCGATAAAGCCGAATATGTTGTAATAGGCGCCGGAGCGGGTCTGTCGACGGCGGCAGGATTTTCGTATTCGGGAGAGCGTTTCAGAGAATATTTTTCGGATTTTGAAGAAAAATACGGATTTCATGATATGTACAGCGGTGGTTTTTATCCTTTTGATTCTCCCGAGGAGATGTGGGCTTATTGGTCAAGGTTTATCTGTATCAACCGTTATGCGGACAGTGAAAACGGGGTATATAAAATGCTGTTTAGCCTTGTAAAAGATAAGAATTATTTTGTGATAACAACAAATGTGGATCATCAATTTCAGAGAACGGGGTTTGATAAGAACAGGTTGTTTTATACACAAGGCGATTACGGTTTGTTCCAATGCAGCGTGCCCTGCTGTGCCAAGACATGGGATAACGAAGATATAATAAAGTCTATGCTGAAATTGCAAAAGAATATGAAAATACCGACCGAGGCAATACCGCATTGCCCTAATTGCGGCGAACCGTTGACAATGAATCTGCGCAGCGACGACAAATTCGTCGAAGACGAGGGCTGGCATAAAGCGGCACGGAATTACGAGAATTTTTTGAAAAAATCAAATAACGGACGTGTGTTGTTCTTTGAATTGGGTGTAGGGTATAACACACCTGCCATAATAAAATATCCGTTTTGGAAAATGACTTTACAGAATAAAGATGCCGTTTATGCCTGCATTAATTTGGGTGAAACCTATGCGCCCGATGAGATAGCGGACAGAAGTATTTGCATAAACGGTGATATTTACTATATACTTGAAGAATTGTGCAAAAATAAGAAATGATGTATTTTTGTACACGACTATAAACTGTTACCCTATCAAACAATGTTACCAAGAACGCTTTAACGCCGTTGGGACGAGCCTTTTGTACCTGAGTTTCTATCAAAAAAGAGCTGATGTTTTTGCATCAGCCCTTTGTGCGTATTATAAAACTTTTGTTGTCCAGCCCATATCATCGGGTATTTTGCCCCATTGTATGCCTGTAAGAGTATCATAAAGTTTTTGTGTAAGTTCGCCTGTCTTGAAATCGTTAACGGTGATAACATCGTCTTCATATCTAAGCTCGCCTACGGGTGATATTACGGCAGCGGTACCTGTGCCGAATACCTCTTCAAGTCTGCCGTCTTTGCCTGCCTGTATAAGGTCTTTGATAGCAAGTCTGTTTTCGGATACGGTATAGCCCCATTTCTTTAAAAGTTCGATACAGGACATACGTATAACACCGGGAAGGACAGTGCCGACTGTCGGAGCTGTGTAGATAGTGCCGTCAATTTTGAAGAAACAGTTCATTGAACCGACTTCTTCAACATACTTTCTTTCAACACCGTCAAGCCACAATACTTGAGAATATCCAAGGTCGTGAGCCTTTATCTGAGATGCGAGAGAAGCCGCATAGTTACCGCCGCACTTTGTGAAACCCGTGCCGCCCGGAGTTGCGCGGACATATTCGTCCTCAACGAATATCTTGACGGGGTTCATGCCCTCTTCGTAATAAGCGCCTACGGGCGAACCTATTATAAGGAAAAGATAGGTGTTTGAGGGACGCACACCAAGATGAGGCTCGGTAGAAATGACATAAGGTCTGATATAGAGCGATGTTTCGGGCTCGGACGGTACCCAGTCTTTCTCAACTTCAACAAATGCTTTTACAGCCTGTACAAAATCTTCAACGGGAAGTGCGGGCAGGCACATACGCTTGTTTGTGTTTATCATTCTTTCGGCATTTTTTTCGGGACGGAAAAGCTGAATACTGCCGTCGGGTGTACGATAAGCTTTAAGACCCTCGAAAGACTCCTGTGCGTAGTGAAGAACCATAGCAGCCGGATCAATTGAAAGCGGTGCATAAGGTACTATGCGCGCATCATGCCATCCCTTGCCTTCGGTATAATCCATCACAAACATATGGTCTGTGTAGTATTTGCCGAATGAAAGATTTTTCTGATCGGGTTTCGTTTTAGGTGTTTTTGTCAGTTCGTATCTGATGTTGAGCATCATTCATCCTTCTTTCTTAATTTTTGGTGCGGAAATGACTTTTTGAGATCATTTTCCTGATATTTTACCGTCGGGCAGCCACAGATAGACAGCAGCATACCTGCCGGAAGAGAGCTGTTTGAAACATCAGGGTAATATGCACAAAGCATAAATACCGTTTAAACTTATATATAGTATAAAACTTTTCTTTGTGAAATTCAACTGTTTTTTTTAGAAAAATAAAAAAATATGAATAATTTTGTTTTGAAAATTTCATAATAAATATTATTTGAGTTTGATAAGAGAGAAGGGTCAAAATTGAAAATAATGTTTTTTGGTACTAAGCCGTACGACAGAATGTGGTTTGAGCCCTTGAGTAAACGTTATGATGTGGAGATAAATTTTACGGAAAGTCAATTGAACAGCGAAACTGCTCCGATGGCAAAAGGAGTAGAGGGAGTGTGCATTTTTGTAAACGATATTCTGGATAAAAAAACGGCGGATATACTTTATGAAAACGGGGTCAGACTGGTGCTGTTGAGATGTTCGGGCTATAGCAATG
>CANRCU010000196.1 GCA_947629215.1 uncultured Clostridia bacterium | reverse complement strand
TCGGAATTTTGTCAGACCGCCTATTTGGTCATTCTAACCATATGGCAACCCCGCCCGCACTGTCACACACAACACCTACCTCTAGGTATCTTTCCTAGTATTTCTACTTTAGGGTGTGCTTCGCACGACTTCCCCGAGCTTATAACCTCAGTTGTCTGTATTCAACCAACACTATTCGGAGTATTAGCGAATTCCCTTCAGGGCGTTACCCCCTCATTTGAAATTTCAGTTATGCAGTTCTCTAAAACCACATTTATTAAATTATTCGTGACTTTAGGCTACGCTTTTGTCGGTTATTCCTACCGTTTTCGGCGTAGAACGTGTCACACTATTTGCGAATTCGTCCAACATCATACGGACATGTACGGGTAATCTGCCGTTATAGACATTATCCGCTTTGTCGCATAATTCCTTGAAAAGCTGTGAATACATCATATTTGCCAAGAAGTTAAAAGTAGTCACTTTATCATCAATAACTATGAATAATATCGTCTTTTTATCGCCTACCGTGCTTAACTGCATTTCATCAAATGTGGTCATATCTCTAACCTCTTTAATGTCAAATGCTGCCAAGCGAACACCGCAGGAAATTAAAATGCTTTTCGCTGTTTTGCCTGCGGCTAATTTATATTTCTTGTATTGCGAAACTGCGAAATGTTCGGGTTTAGGTTCTTTTATTTTATTGCCGTCTTTTCGTGTAAAGTTATGACGCTTGTTAAATTCTTCCGTTCCAATTTCGAGTTCCTCAAACGCATAATCAATAGCGTTCATAAATGTTTCATCATTTTCCCTAACTTCCATAGAGTTAATCATACGGAGCAGGGAAGAAAAGTTTTGTTCTTCTTTGGGCAGTTCATACCATATATAGCCGATAAGAGCCATATATAAGAGCCTTTCGGAGTTTTCCCAAAACTGATCTGCGCTTTTTTCGCCCTTTTCCTTTGTGCTTGTTATAAGTATATCCACAAACACCTTTATATCAGCCTCCGTCTTGATAAAGGTAAAAGGGTTATAGTGCATAGATTTTGTAAAGTCCACCGTGTTAAAGGTCTTTATGACATAGCCTGCATCTTCAAACACCTTGCCGACCTCTGCCAATACCGTGCCTTTGGGATCGGTTATAACATAGGAACAATGCAGCTGCAAAAGGTTAGGTTTTAAGAAAAACCTTGTTTTACCGCTGCCGCTGCCGCCGATAACAAGCACGTTGTTGTTGCGCATCGTCAGGCGTGTGTTTATACTCATACATTCCGTTGGCATGAATATCATATTGTTAAATTCATCGGGATCACGGAAGTTTTTTATATCATCTTCATTTCCCCAAGCTGCCGAGCCGTGTTCTATGCCCGGCATAAAATTCTTTTTGTTGAAATGTTGATATATGACCGCAAGTGCATAGAAGAAAACACACAATGCACCGATACCGATAGAGCGCAGGTTAAAGCCAAAGCTGATTTTTTCAAATGCCGCAGATACGGCGTTCAGCTTATCTACAATATCGGAGCTGTCGCAAGTAAAATAGGCATAAGCGGCGGTATTTCCTATGCTGAAAACCACAAAACCGAGTATGCCTATAAAAATACCTTTTTTAGTTATTTTTATCTTGCGCCCACCTCCCTGTGTACAAGCGGAGCGTTCCTGCCGTGTTCCTTGTTGGATAATTCCTTATTCCTGCTTAATGTTTCGGCAAGGGATCGTTTAGACTTGTCAGCCTTATCATCAACTGCCTTGCTTAACAAGTTGCTAATGGCATTTTCCACCAAGTCCGAGTCTTTGCGCTGAAATAACAACCTTTTTTCGCCGCTTTCCTCCTTTTTTATCGCAAAGGCAATACCCTGTGCCTTGCACTCGGCGCATATTTTTTTAAGGTGTTCATCGTTTTGTATGACTTCGCTTAACTTTAAGTCCCTGCCTTTATTGACAAGGGCTTTTACAGACTGTTTACCCGTTTCGGTTATATTGCTTTTAACTTTATCCTCAACCTTATAAAAAGCCTGTTTGTAGGTATTCAGCATCCACCCAAGAAGTTTTTTGAGCGCACCCGTTAAAAGACTGCGCCCTTGATCTTCCATCATTGGTTTTATACCTCCCTAAAATTATTCAGCCGCTTGCACGGCAGGGGAGGAGGTCTTGACCTATGTATGATTTTTTTGATAAACATTCCCCCTTTCAAGTCAAAGTAATTCGTATTCCGCAAAAACAAGTTTTTACTACATACTCATAACTAACCCGATTGCAAGCAATTTTAAATTCAGCCGAAATATATTCCTGCTGAATTTAAAAAATCCCTATCACTAAAAGCGAAAGGGATTTAGGGTTAGTTAAAAAAGCGCACATAAGTACGCTGAATTGATAGATTATTTATTTTTTGACTAAATCCTTGTATTTAAGGATTTCATCAAGTGACCGCCTGTGATCGTCAGCCTTTTGTGACTGCCCGTTAAGGATAGGCAGAAAAGTAAAGTCCGCATCTGATAGGTCTTGTATTGGTGAAAAATCCTTATCGGAATTGTCTATAATGTCACGATAATTGTTATCGCCGTTCATTAAGGCTGTGCATAAGTCATTGATAAGATTTTTGACTTTTTTTATGCTGCCTGTGCCTTTGGCATACTCTTTTATAGCCTTAATATCATTTTGTATCGGGTAAAACACGGAAACATTGTATGTTTTGCCCGTTGCCGTACTCCATTTGCGCCCAATACTTGCCGCATTTTGGGGATAGTGTTTGTCATAGTCCAACAATTTCATTAAAATATCGGTCTGTTCCACAATATTACTACTTCCGTCAAGGAGTTTTTGCATATAAGGCGTTATCAGATCGTTAATATCAAAACTGTCCATAGCTTACACACCGCCATACATATCGTGTCTTACTTCTGCGCTGTAATAATGGTTGTTGGTGCAGCGTGAATTGTAAAGTGCAGCTATAAGATACTTGCGTATATTATAAATCTTTGTTGTGGTACGGGAAAGCGCAAACATAACATACTCAATTTCAGCGTGAGTTATTTTCAAAAAGCGGCTTTTTACTATTTCCGCAGGGATAAGGCTGTTGTTAATGTTTATAGGTGCAGTATTGAAAGCGACTGTATCGGTCATTATGTAAACAATTTCATTTATCTGTTCAAGTTCGTTGTACGATGCCGATATAACAAAATCGTCATAACGAATATTCTTTTTGATAATTTCCTCGTACTTCTCATAAGTTTCAACATCTGTTAAAGCCTTATGTTCTATTGTCCTATCAATCCCATCTGTCCCTGTTGTTCTTACAGTATTAGATAGATTGATATGATTATTATAAACATTATTATTTATATAATCAGTATTTATATTTTTAGTATTTATATGTGCGCCGTTTTCCGTTACCGCATCAACCGAGATTGGATTTTCTTTTGGCGCAAAAAAGCCCTGCTGTGCATTGGCGTTAATAGCTGCCTGTTCCATAAATTCGCTGAATTTTTCTATAAGGCTGTCAACCTTGCTGTCAAGTTCGGCTATTTGCCCCTGGGTATCAATTTCATCATCGTAAAATTCTTCTTCGTCCTCATCGTCATAGTCCGAATAGTCCTCAAACTCATCATCTTCAACGGGCGGAACATAGAAGCCCGTAAAACCTTCTTCTGCCGTTTCAGACGATCCTGTCGTTGAGTTTTCGGGCATATCTCCGTCGTTTGCCTGCGGTATCTCATAGACATCATATTCATATTCGCCAAAAGTGCCGTTTGCCGTGCGTACCTGTCTGCGAACAATATAGCCTGCCGCAATAAGTTCGTCAATGCCGCTTTTTACAGCAGAAACACCATCTTTGACCGAGTATGCCAAGCCCTGTATAGTGATTTTATAATTGTCGGGCAGGGATAAGATTTTTGATAATATACCGATAGCCTTGTAGGATAAGGCATCGTTACGCAAGTGGTGATTACTCATACAAGTATAGTTTTTGTTTTTCTCAACTCTGAATATAGACATAACTGTTGTCCTCCTTTAATGAATTTTGTTTACCAAGTCAAAACTTCGTCCGCCTTGCTTCTGTTGACGATATAAACATCGTTCAGCTTGTCAACATATCCTTTGCGTAAAAGGCTCATAAGTATTTCCTCGACCTTTTCCACGCTGTCGGTACTTAACTTTGCAAGCGTTTCTGCTGTTGAAAAATTAGCCCCGTCCTCGTTCAGCATTGTTGCGTATAACCCAATTTCTTCCATTGCTAATTCGTTTTCAAATTTGTAGTCCATAGATAGCCTCCTTTGTGACAATAAAAAAAGGCGCAGCTTTAATTAAAAAACTACGCCTAATTGGTTAATGGTTATTAAATTTTGTGTACCCAAACAAGACCGTTGGTGCAACGGCTGTTTGGACAGAACAGGTATTAAATTGTAGAATTTAAAAATTAGAAATTAGGACAATTCAATTCAAAACCTTCAATTCTATGCGGTTTTTGCTTGCTTGTCCTTATAATAACATATTCACCCTATATGGCGAGCCATATAGAGCTTGTGAGGGGACATATTCCCCCTCAACCCCTTTTTATTCGGTCGGCAAGCC
>CANRCU010000195.1 GCA_947629215.1 uncultured Clostridia bacterium | reverse complement strand
ATGCTACCATATTTTGTTTCTTAAAGTAAATGCAATTTTAAATTACACTGTTGCATTTACTTTGAAAATTTACACAAAACGAATATCTCCCAAAAAAATCAAAAAAATATTGAAAATGCCTTTATTTTGTGATATAATGATTGTATATTGCATAGAGGCATTTTTTAATGGTGGTATACCGCAAAATTAAAAATGCTCAAATAAAGTTGATTTTTAAACAACCAACACTTTATCATTAACAAGATATAGTTTTATAGGAGTTTTATTTATGCAGGAGTATAATGAAAATCAGATACAAATACTTGAAGGGCTTGAAGCCGTAAGAAAAAGACCCGGTATGTATATCGGTTCGACATCGGCGGTCGGTCTGCATCACTGTGTTTACGAAATAGTCGATAACTCGGTCGATGAAGCGCTTGCGGGTTACTGTACGCAAATAGATGTTGAGATACAGCCCGACGGCAGCATATCCGTGCAGGATAACGGAAGAGGTATACCCATAGGTATACATCCTCAAAAAGGTATACCTGCCGTTGAAGTTGTTTTTACGATATTGCACGCAGGCGGAAAATTCGGCGGCGGCGGATACAAGGTGAGTGGCGGTCTGCACGGTGTGGGCGCATCGGTTGTAAATGCACTGAGTGAATGGCTGACTGTGCAGATATTCAACGAAGGCACGGTATACGAACAGCATTACCGCAAGGGTGACGTTATGGACAAACTCACTGCGGTAGGCACTTGCGACAAGGCAAAAACAGGCACTTATATACATTTTATGCCCGACGCCGATATATTTGAAACGACCGATTTTTCGTATGAAACGCTCAAACAGCATTTTCAGGAAACAGCTTTTCTGACAAAAGGTCTTAAAATAACACTGAAAGACCTGCGCGAAAAAGCAGACCCCGAAGATAATGCGGTATCTTATCATTATGAAGGCGGCATAAAAGAATTTGTCAGCCATATAAACGAAAGCAGAACTCCTCTTTACGACACAATTTTCTACTGTGAAGGAATAAAAGACGATATAGTGGTGGAGGTCGCATTTCAGCATAATGACGGCTACAACGAGAGTAATTTTTCTTATGTAAACAATATAAACACTGTTGACGGCGGTACCCATGTTGCGGGTTTCAGAACGGCGCTGACAAAAACTTTCAATGACTACGGCAAACGTTTCGGGCTGCTCAAAGAAAACGAAAAACTAACCGGCGAGGATATACGCGAGGGCATGACAAGCATTATAAGCATAAAAATTGCCGATCCTCAATTTGAGAGCCAGACCAAAAATAAACTTGGCAATTCCGACGCCGCGACAGCCGTTTCGACTGTTCTGAGTGAAAAACTGACATATTTTCTTGAAGAAAATCCAAATGTCAGCAAAACTATATTTGAAAAATCCATTCTTGCCCAAAGAGCAAGAGAGGCGGCAAGGCGTGCAAGAGAGCTTGTAAGGCGTAAAGATGCGCTTGAAACGGGCAAATTGCCCGGCAAACTTACGGATTGTTCCGAAAAAGACCCTACAAATTGTGAGATATATATTGTCGAGGGTAACTCCGCAGGCGGTTCTGCCGTTAAGGCAAGGGACGCAAAAACACAGGCTATCCTGCCGCTTAGGGGTAAAATTTTGAATGTGGAAAAAGCAAGGCTTGACAGAATACTCGGCAATGAAGAGATAAAGTCTATGATAACAGCTTTCGGCACGGGTATACACGAAGATTTTGATATAAACAAGCTGCGCTATCACAAAATAGTGCTTATGACCGATGCCGATGTCGACGGCGCGCATATAACAACGCTGCTGTTGACTTTTATATTCAGGTTCATGCCTAAACTTATAGAGGACGGATATGTATATTTAGCTCAGCCGCCGCTTTATAAATTGGAAAAAGGCAATAGGATAATTTATGCCTACTCCGACGAGGAGAGGGATAACGCCATAAAAGAGCTTGGTTCGAACGGAATGAAACCTATACAGCGTTATAAAGGCCTTGGCGAAATGGATGCATCTCAGCTTTGGGAAACAACTATGGATCCCGAAAAAAGAATACTTGTGAAAGTGACAATAGACGATGCAAGGATCGCCGACGAAATTTTCAGTATGCTTATGGGCGACGATGTTGAGCCGCGCCGCAATTTTATACAGCGTGAAGCCAAATATGCAACGCTTGATATTTGATATGAGGTAATTTATGGACGAAAACAGACAATACGATAAAATAATAAGCGCGGAAATTTCCGAAACAATGCGCTCGTCTTATATAGACTATGCCATGAGTGTTATTGTTGCGCGCGCGCAACAATAACACTCATGGCATAGTCTATATAAGACGAGCGCATTGTTTCGGAAATTTCCGCGCTTATTATTTTATCGTATTGTCTGTTTTCGTCCATAAATTACCTCATATCAAATATCAAGCGTTGCATATTTGGCTTCACGCTGTATAAAATTGCGGCGCGGCTCAACATCGTCGCCCATAAGCATACTGAAAATTTCGTCGGCGATCCTTGCATCGTCTATTGTCACTTTCACAAGTATTCTTTTTTCGGGATCCATAGTTGTTTCCCAAAGCTGAGATGCATCCATTTCGCCAAGGCCTTTATAACGCTGTATAGGTTTCATTCCGTTCGAACCAAGCTCTTTTATGGCGTTATCCCTCTCCTCGTCGGAGTAGGCATAAATTATCCTATTGCCTTTTTCCAATTTATAAAGCGGCGGCTGAGCTAAATATACATATCCGTCCTCTATAAGTTTAGGCATGAACCTGAATATAAAAGTCAACAGCAGCGTTGTTATATGCGCGCCGTCGACATCGGCATCGGTCATAAGCACTATTTTGTGATAGCGCAGCTTGTTTATATCAAAATCTTCGTGTATACCCGTGCCGAAAGCTGTTATCATAGACTTTATCTCTTCATTGCCGAGTATTCTGTCAAGCCTTGCTTTTTCCACATTCAAAATTTTACCCCTAAGCGGCAGGATAGCCTGTGTTTTTGCGTCCCTTGCCTTAACGGCAGAACCGCCTGCGGAGTTACCCTCGACAATATATATCTCACAATTTGTAGGGTCTTTTTCGGAACAATCCGTAAGTTTGCCGGGCAATTTGCCCGTTTCAAGCGCATCTTTACGCCTTACAAGCTCTCTTGCACGCCTTGCCGCCTCTCTTGCTCTTTGGGCAAGAATGGATTTTTCAAATATAGTTTTGCTGACATTTGGATTTTCTTCAAGAAAATATGTCAGTTTTTCACTCAGAACAGTCGAAACGGCTGTCGCGGCGTCGGAATTGCCAAGTTTATTTTTGGTCTGGCTCTCAAATTGAGGATCGGCAATTTTTATGCTTATAATGCTTGTCATGCCCTCGCGTATATCCTCGCCGGTTAGTTTTTCGTTTTCTTTGAGCAGCCCGAAACGTTTGCCGTAGTCATTGAAAGTTTTTGTCAGCGCCGTTCTGAAACCCGCAACATGGGTACCGCCGTCAACAGTGTTTATATTGTTTACATAAGAAAAATTACTCTCGTTGTAGCCGTCATTATGCTGAAATGCGACCTCCACCACTATATCGTCTTTTATTCCTTCACAGTAGAAAATTGTGTCGTAAAGAGGAGTTCTGCTTTCGTTTATATGGCTGACAAATTCTTTTATGCCGCCTTCATAATGATAAGATACCGCATTATCTTCGGGGTCTGCTTTTTCGCGCAGGTCTTTCAGTGTTATTTTAAGACCTTTTGTCAGAAAAGCTGTTTCCTGAAAATGCTGTTTGAGCGTTTCATACGAAAAATCGGTCGTTTCAAATATATCGGCGTCGGGCATAAAATGTATATAAGTGCCTGTTTTTGCCTTGTCGCAAGTGCCTACCGCAGTGAGTTTGTCCATAACGTCACCCTTGCGGTAATGCTGTTCGTATACCGTGCCTTCGTTGAATATCTGCACAGTCAGCCATTCACTCAGTGCATTTACAACCGATGCGCCCACACCGTGCAGACCGCCACTCACCTTGTATCCGCCGCCGCCGAATTTTCCGCCTGCGTGCAATATCGTAAAAACAACTTCAACGGCAGGTATACCTTTTTGAGGATGTATACCTATGGGTATACCTCTTCCGTTATCCTGCACGGATATGCTGCCGTCGGGCTGTATCTCAACATCTATTTGCGTACAGTAACCCGCAAGCGCTTCATCGACCGAGTTATCGACTATTTCGTAAACACAGTGATGCAGACCGACCGCCGATGTCGAACCGATATACATACCGGGTCTTTTTCTTACGGCTTCAAGCCCTTCAAGTATTTGTATCTGATTTTCATTATACTCCTGCATAAATAAAACTCCTATAAAACTATATCTTGTTAATGATAAAGTGTTGGTTGTTTAAAAATCAACTTTATTTGAGCATTTTTAATTTTGCGGTATACCACCATTAAAAAATGCCTCTATGCAATATACAATCATTATATCACAAAATAAAGGCATTTTCAATATTTTTTTGATTTTTTTGGGAGATATTCGTTTTGTGTAAATTTTCAAAGTAAATGCAACAGTGTAATTTAAAATTGCATTTACTTTAAGAAACAAAATATGGTAGCAT
>CANRCU010000194.1 GCA_947629215.1 uncultured Clostridia bacterium | reverse complement strand
CTCGGGAAGATATTGTCCGAAAAAAAAGACCCCGTTTTCGGGCGGCAGCTTTTGCACGAGATAGAAAAAATGGAAGCGCTGCTTACAAAGGTAAACGAAAAACGAAGGAAAGAAATAGCCGAAAAATTAAAGATATACAAGGAGGGGTCGGAATGCTTGTAAAGGATATAGTCGGTATAATGGAGGAGATTGCGCCGCCCGTTCTTGCCGAAAAGTGGGATAATGTGGGGCTGCTTGTCGGCTGCGAAAATGCGTCCGTAAAGAAAATACTGTTTGCCCTTGACGCTGTTGACAGCGTTGTTGACGAAGCAGTAGCATCGGGCGCGGACATGATAATAACTCATCATCCCATAATTTTCAAGGGCTTAAATACGGTGACGGACAAGACTTCCGTCGGCAGACGTATAATAAAGCTGATAAAAAACGGCATAGCGGTGTATTCCGCTCATACTAATTTTGATATTGCGGACGGCGGAACAAATTCAATTTTGGCGGAACTGACAGGGTTGGAGGATACGGAAGGGCTTGCAGCCACGGACAATGCTTTTATAGGAAAAGTAGGGACATTGAAAGAAAAAACAACTCTCAAAGAGCTTGCCCGTAAAGTTATGGAGATACTTAATGCGCCCGGTGTCAATATAACGGGCGCCCCGGAATGTTTTGTGCAAAAAGTCGGTCTTTGCACCGGCAGCGGTGCAGACCGTGATTTTATGCTTAATGCCAAAAGCAAGGGCTGTGATGTGTATATAACGGGCGATGTGGGTTATCACGATGCGCAGTTTGCAGAGGAGATAGGTCTGTGCCTTATAGATGCCTCTCATTTTTATACAGAGGCTGTGGCAATGCCCTATTTGTGCGGATATGTCGGCAAAAAATGCGACGCCGAGTGTATTGTTACCAAAATAAAAGGGGAAAGTTTTAAGCTGATGACTAAAAACTGAAAGGGAAAAATGGAAACTGTAAAATTCAAAAACGGCGTAACGCTGATAATGGAAAAATTTTATAATATACGCAGCGTTGCAATGGGGGTCTTTGTCAAAAACGGCTCTCTCAACGAATTGCCCGAAGAAAACGGTATTTCGCATTTTATAGAACATATGCTCTTTAAAGGCACGGAAAATCGCTCGGCGGCTGATATAGCCGTTGAAATGGACAGCGCAGGCGGTGATCTCAATGCCTATACGACAAAGGAATATACCTGTTATTACACTCGTGTGCCGGACAATTATTTTGAGCGCTCGCTCGACATACTTGCGGATATGTATTTCAATCCCGCTTTTTCTGCCGATGAGATAGAGAAAGAACGTGGCGTTATAGATGAAGAGATAGATATGTATGAGGATTCTCCCGATGACCTTGTGCATGAAAAGCTGCAAAATGCTGTCTGGCGGGGCACGAGCCTTGGCAGACCCGTTCTCGGCACACACAAGACAATAGCGCAATTCGACAGGGATATTCTGAAAAATTACATGAAAAACAATTACTGTTCCGATAATACGGTCATTTCGGTGGCAGGCAATATAGATTACGAATATACGGCAAAGACCGTTGAGAAATATTTCGGCAATTTTACGGAAAAACGAAAACGTCTGCCCGAAAAAAACGACAATATATACACTCCGTCGGTCGTTTCGTGCCGAAAGGAAATTGAACAACAGCATATCTGCCTTGGGTTCAGGTCGATACCTTACACCCGTGACGAAAGATATATCGTTTCGGTCATGAATACCATTATAGGCGGCGGGATGAGTTCGCTGCTCTTTCAGAATATCCGCGAAAAAAGAGGACTTGCATACAGCATTTATTCTTATACGGAAAGTTATGCGGACTCGGCGCTTTTTTGCGTATATTCGGGCTGCAACAAGGACAGCACGGAAACGGTCAAGAATGCCGTTTTGGATGAATTGTACGGCTTTGCCGAAAAATTTGACGATGAAGAAAAACTGAAAAACGCCAAACAACAGCGTATAAACGGTTTTCTTATGGGGCTTGAAAATACTTCGGGCGTTATGACATCGCTTGGCAGGGCAATGCTTTTGCGCGGTTGTGTTATCGGCAACGAACAGGCTGTCGAGGAGATAGAAAAAATCAATATAGATATGCTGCGTTCGGCGGCGGGCAGGATATTTATAAAGGGTACGGAAAGTATATCCGTTGTGGGAATGATATAAGCCCGTATATCGCAAAAAAGGTAGCATCATGAAAAGAGTTTTGCCTTATCTGCTTTTCTTTATGATAATGGGTATACTGTCCGCTCATAGGATAGGTCTTGCGGTCTTGCTCATAATTGCTTTGGGTTCGTCGGTTGTTTGCAGGCTTTGTACAAAAAGAAATATCGCTTTGATATTCCCGGTTATGCTGATAGTAGGTTATTGCCTTACAATTTCGGGCGAGAACGGCGGGCATGAAAAAACGCTGCTTGATATTGCGGCTGCGGAACGTGAGTTTCTGACGGTCGAAGGCGTTGTGGATTCTTACCTTAATAATTCCGACGGGCGCGCATATAAAATAATACCTTGCGGCATAAAATTTGAAAACGGTACAAAAATAACGCCGAATTGCGGCATAAGATTGATCACCGAACGCAAATTGAACGCAGGCGATAAACTGAGAATAAGTTCGCGCATATATTCGCATAACGGCAAATTCAATCCCTCTGACAGCGATACAGCCTTGTATCTGAAAATACGCGGGTATGATTACAGCATTTATTTTGACGACAACGATAAATTTGAAATGACCGTTTACGGCAAAGAAAACGGCATAGCGGTATATATCAAAAATTTTGCATACGGTTTAAGGGAAAAACTGAACAATGTGTATGACAGATGTTTTGACGAAACAAAGGCGGGTATATTAAGCTCTGTTATAACAGGCAGCAGGGACGGACTTGACAATGATATTGCGGATGTTTTCCGCGATGCGGGTATATACCACTTTTTGGCAATATCGGGGCTGCATTTGTCGGCTATATCGGCAGGTCTGCTTTTTCTGTTCGGAAGACGAAAAACAGGGTATTTTATAACAGCCGCATTTCTGATGATGTATTGTATAATGGTCGGTATGGGCGTTTCTGTTATGCGCGCCGTTATAATGGCTTATGTTTTTATGTTTTGCAAAAGCCTTGGCAGAAGATACGACCTTATAAATTCGGCATCTCTGGCGGCGCTTGTGCTTTTGGTGAACAACCTGGTGATCGCTATGATTATCTTCTTGTTCAGTATGTTCGGGGCTGTTTTCGGTATAGCGCTTATGCAGCCTTTTGCTCAAAGATCAAGCAGATACGGGGCTTGGCTCTCATCGCTTGCAATATCATTCGGCGCGGCATCTTTTACATGGATAATTACCCTGTTCGGATATTATACCGTAAATATTTTTGCCGTGTTTATAAATATGCTGATGATAGTGCCGCTGAGTCTGATAGTCTGCGCAGCGCTGATATTCGGTATTACGGGTATTTTTATAGGGGATATGCATTTGTTTGCAATGCCGCTTGATGCTGCGCTGAATGTTCTTATAAAAATATCCGAGATATTGGGCGGGTTCAGCGTTATCAAAACGGGCTGTCCCACATATACTGCCGCTTGTATGATACTTATATCGGCTTTGCTGTTTTTGCTTTTTGTATCAAGACCGCGTAAAAAACGCGCAGCGGCGCTTGTGTTGTCGGCAGCGCTGACCCTTGCATTCTCAATATACAAAACTCCAAACGGCGTTGATATAAATTTTGTGTATGTAGGGCAGGGCGACTGCTGTGTTATAAATAACGGCGGCAGCGCTTATATAATTGACTGCGGAGGGAATGCTCTGTCGGATATAGGCAAGGACACGGGCAGATACCGTATAATGCCGTTTTTGGAACATGAAAATATAAAGACCGTAAAAGGCGTTTTTATTTCACATACGGACACCGACCACATAAAAGGTCTTTTCGATATGATAGGCAAGACCGATATAGAGAATATCTATATTTCGGAATTTACCGAAAAAAACAACAACTATGATATTCTTTGCGATATGGCGGACGAAAACGGTATACCTATAAAGACATTCAAAGTTAACGATGCCGTATCTGACGGGGAAATAATGTTCAGATGCCTCTATCCCCAAAAAAGCGTGAGCAGCAATAATAATAATTCAATGGTGCTGATGTTTGAACATGGCAGCAACAGGGTATTATTTACGGGCGATATAGACCGCACAGCCGAAAAAAAGCTGATTGATGGCGATATTAAAGCGGATGTGCTTAAGCTGCCTCACCATGGCAGCAAAACATCTTGTTCGGCGGAATTTTTAAATGCCGTAGGGGCGGATATTGCCGTTGCATCGGCAGGAAAAAATAACTACTACGGTCTGCCTTCGCCCGAAACGGTCGAAAGAGTAGAGGAGAGCGGGGCAGAACTTTATATCACATATGACGGTATGGTCAGTATAAAAAGCGACGGTAAGGAACTGACGGTAGATAAATACAAACCGACTGCTTTGTATAGATAACAAGTAAATTATTGACTTGTAAACAAAAATTATTTATAATACATATTATAAGAATTTATTCAAAAGAAAAATTTATTTCCGACCCGAAGGGATGGCAGATG
>CANRCU010000193.1 GCA_947629215.1 uncultured Clostridia bacterium | reverse complement strand
AAAGTTACTTAAAAGATTTTGCAAGTAACCTTAATCTAAAAATTTACTTTTTATCAAATAGTTCAGTTTTGGACAGCCCCATTTTGTCCGCAACAAAAAAACGGCGCAGACAGTTCCGCACCGCTTATAATATCGTTAATCGTCAAAAACACTGTCATTTGTTTTATCGTCCTGCTCCTGAATATTAATATGTCTTTCCAGATTTGCAAACTGTGTATATTGACCGAGCCATGCAAGATGCACAGTCCCCGTGGGACCGTTTCTGTGCTTTGCGATTATAACTTCCGCCTGCCCCTTTACCTCACACTGTTCTTTTGTATAATATTCATCCCTGTAAAGAAAACAAACAATATCCGCATCCTGCTCTATTGCGCCGCTGTCACGCAGATCCGAAAGCATGGGGCGATGATCGGTACGGCCTTCCGGACCTCGGCTAAGCTGAGCCAGGGCTATTACGGGTACATCAAGCTCACGCGCTATCGCTTTTAGCGATTTTGATATAAACGCAACTTCGTTCTGTACCGAATCGTTCCTTCTGCCGGAGCCGCTGTTCATCAGCTGCAAATAATCTATAACTATCAGCCCAAGATTCTTTTCTGTCTTTAATTTTCGGCATTTTGCGCGCATCTCGCTTGGCGTTATGCCCACACTGCTGTCAATAAACATAGGCGCTTCGGACATAATGCCCACGCCCTCTATAAGCTGACGCCATTCGTCCATATTCAAATTGCCTGTACTGACCTTTTTTGAATCGACCTTTGCCATACTGCAAAGCAAACGATGACCAAGCTGTTCGGCTGACATTTCCAGCGAAAAGATAGCTGTCGGCACCTTTTCATACACAGCCGCATATTGCGCAATATTAAGCGCAAAAGCAGTCTTTCCCATTGACGGGCGCGCAGCCACAAGTATCAGATCGGAATCCTGCAAACCGCCTGTTATTCTGTCAAAATCGGCAAAACCCGTGCGTATGCCCGTAATATTGCCCGTTGACCTACTTGCTTTTTCTATATTTTCGATAACTTCGCCGAGTACCTCGTTTATATGTATAAAATCTACATTTGTGCGTTTCTGCGATATATCGGCAATACGCTGCTCAGCAAGCGCAACAACATCGTCCACGCTGTCCATAGCGGCAAAACAGGCGTCGTTTATCTCGCCGCTTGCTCTTAAAAGGCGGCGCAGCACCGCTTTTTGCTCGACAATATCGACCGAATATCCAAGCTGAGCCGATGTTGTGAAAGTACCCGCCAGATGCGCAATATAGCTCTGACCGCCCACACTTTCAAGCAGACCGTGATTATCGAGATAATTTTTCAGCGTTATGTATTCTATATGTCTGCCGCTGTCATACAGCTCCCTCATTGCCTTGAATATGACTCTGTTTGAACTGTTGTAAAAATCGTCCGCAACAAGCCGTTCTATTGCAACACGTTCTCCCTCGTCGTCATCATCACGCAGCACACAGGCAAGCACTATCCTTTCTGCGTCCTCGTCATGCGGGGGTATACGGTTCAAATGCCGCTCCTTGCCGTCGTTTGCCGAGCTGTATCCAAACTCATTTTCAGCCATTTTTATGCCTCTTCCACCACTACTTTAAGGCTTGCGCTTACCTTCGGGTGCAGTTTTACCGTAACTGTTTTTTCACCCAATGTTTTTATTGAATCGGTAACTATTTTCTTTTTATCTATATCAAGCCCCGCCTCTTTAAGCGCAGCCGATATTTCCTTATTGGTAACGGCGCCGAACAACTTGCCGTTTTCGCCCGTTTTAACGGATACTTTGACCGATGTTCCCTCTATTTTTTTACAAAGCTCCTGCGCTTGTTCAAGTATAGCCTGCTGCTGAGCAGCTTCCGCCTTCTTTTTGTTGTCAAGATGCTTTAAATTGCCGTCGCCTGCCTCGACAGCAAGCTTACGCGGCAGCAAATAGTTACGCGCATAGCCGTCGTTGGCTGTTATTATCTGGTCTTTTTTACCTACGCCTTTTATATCCTGCAAAAGTATAACTTTCATTTACCTGACCTCTTTCCTTGCTTATCTGCTGTTTTCTTCAACATATTCGTCTATTGTTTTTTTCAGCAGAGCGACCGCTTCTTCCGTCGATATGCCGGTCAGCTGTGTTGCCGCACCGCTCTGGTGACCGCCGCCGCCCATTTTTTCCATTATACGCTGAACATTTATCTTGCCAAGACTTCTTGCGCTTATATAGACTGTACCGTCCGCCTCGGTAAGCACATAACTTGCCTCAACGCCTTTTATACCAAGCAGCTCGTCCGCTACCTGTGCAATAAATACAACGGGATTGTCCGTTTTTTCGTCCATGACCGAAACAGCCATATTTTTAGCATATATTTCAGCCGAACTCACAACATTTGCTTTGGCTATATAATTTTCCAGAGAATTGCGGAAAAGCCGCCTTACAGCCACGGTATCCGCGCCTAACTGTTTAAGATATGCAGCCGCCTGAAATGTCATTGAGCTTGTCTTAAAAGCAAAATTTTTTGTATCGACCGTAATGCCCGCAAGCAACCCCTCTGCCTCGGCTTTGCTTAGCCTTATGCCCTGATTCATATACATCAGCATTTCCGTCACAAGCTCTGATGCCGACGACGCAAAAGATTCGTGATAAGTGAGAGCATAACCCTCTATTGCGCCCTGACCCTTGCGGTGATGATCTATCACGACCATATTTTTTGCCTTGTCTACCAATTCGGGACATTCGCACATATTTCTTTTATGTGTGTCCATAATTATGAGCAGTGTACGCCTTTTTATCTGTTTAAGCGCAGTTTCGCTGTCTATAAAACAGTTTTCATGCTGATTGTCTTCCATAAGGTGCTTATAAAGTGCCGAAATGCTTGAATTTATCGTGTTCAGAACGATATTGCATTTTCTTTCAAAAAACCGGCATATCGCAAATATGCCTGCGCAGCTGCCAAGGCTGTCCAAATCGGGATTTTTGTGACCCATAACGATAACGTCGGTACAGGTCTTTATCAATTCGGTTATGCCATATGCCTTTATGCGCGCGCGAATACCCGTATTTTTGGTTATCTCCCTGCCGTTGCCGCCCATAAACTGGTATTTGTCCTCGGCTTCTCTTATAACTATCTGACCGCCGCCCCGCGCAAGCGCAAGATCGACAGCCCCACGCGCATATTCCATTGACTGGGCAAGAGTTGCGCCGTTGATGCCTATACCTATGCTCATCGACATAGGCACATCGCCCATCTCTATCTTACTTACCATTTCCGTTATGGAGAACTTGTTCTTTTTAAGCTCTTCAAGATGTTCTTCGCGCAGTACAAAAATATATTTATCTCGTTCTATTTTTTTGATGATACCGCCGTATTCGGTAAAATATTCGTTTATCTTGCGGTCGACAACAGCCAGTCTGTGCGGAAAACGCAGCGCCTCGGTGCTTTCCTCCACCTCGGTGTAATTGTCAAGCACAAGCAGACCCGCCAGCACAGTACCGTTATTACAGTCGGCATCGCTCTGACGGCTGTTATCCACAATAAAAACATCTGTCACACCGTCGCAGACATCACCCGTAAAAAAGCGATACATAACACCGTTTATCTTTGCAGCCTGAACTTTTTGCGAAACATCGAATTTTTCGTACAATTCGTTCAGTTTTGTTATATTTTCACCGTTCGGCGCAAAAACATCTTTGAATTTGTCATTAAATGACACAATTTCGGTATCAGCTTTTATTTTTACATACGCAAATGGAAAGTTTTGATACATAATCATTTCTCCTTGAGCCGTTTTTAAAGAGCATGCCGCTTTTCGGCAAAGCCTATCACTGCCCTGTAATCGCCTGCAAAGGCATCATCGCCTATCAAGCCGCTTTTAGCCTGCCTGAACATCTCGCTGCCGACGGTATCAAGATCCATACCGCAGCGGTTTGCAAGCATGAGCATCAGATTCAGCATATGTGCAAAACCGTCCTCTCGCGGCATTGCCCTGCTGCCCATAGCGGTATTTTTGAACACCGCAGCGACCGCCGACAACAACTCGGCTTTCAATTCTTCTGTTTTGGCGGCATAGCCCACTATGTCAAGCGGCATATCCGCGCCTCTGTTATTCATTATACCACACTACCCCCACACTTTACAAGTATTTTTATCTTCTGTCAATAACGGGATACGAACCCAGTATTTTAAAGAACGAAGTCTTGCGCCTCAGCATAACAAGCGCATCTTGCAGATCTTTATAATTATCGGCTTTTTCAAGATCGATATAAAAAACATATTCGTTCGGTCGGCTGCGCATCGGCCTTGAAACTATCCTCGACATATTCACATCCCATATAGAAAGTATATCGAGCAGTTTATAAAGCGAACCCGGCTCATGCACGGTCGAAAAACATATCGTCGTTTTATAGTTTGCATCGGCTATCGGCTGCTCCGTGCTTTTTTTGC
This sequence comes from uncultured Clostridia bacterium, assembly GCA_947629215.1. Lineage (GTDB taxonomy): Bacteria > Bacillota > Clostridia > Lachnospirales > CAG-274 > RGIG4310. The sequence goes on along the minus strand of CANRCU010000193.1, from coordinate 169 downwards.
CCACAACGATAAATTCGGTAAAATTGACTTCGCTGTCTTGTATCGCCTCTGCGATCACATCAAGCCCGTAGACCGACGCCGCGACAGCGGGACACACCGCCGCAATGTTTTCGCCGCTTTCCGACACCTGTTTTGCCGCTGCGGCTGTTGACGCTGCCGATATGGCGGG
>CANRCU010000192.1 GCA_947629215.1 uncultured Clostridia bacterium | reverse complement strand
GATAGTCGGCGGCGACGGCATAACCACGGTCATGCCCGAAGAAATAAAACTTGGCGATACAGTGCTTGTAAAAACAGGCGCAAAGATACCCGTCGACGGTATCGTCTGCGAGGGAGCCACAAGTGTGGACACTTCGGCACTCACGGGCGAAAGCGTGCCAAGGGAGTTGAATGTCGGCGATAAGGCACTCAGCGGTTGCATAAATGTCGGCGCGGCAATAAAACTCAAAGCCGAAACTCTGTACAGCGACAGCACTGCCGCAAAAATATCCCGTATGGCGGAAAATGCTGCCGCTCACAAGGCGAAAGCCGAAAACTTCATCTCGGTCTTTGCAAAATTCTATACGCCCGCAGTCGTTGTTTTTGCGCTGCTGCTTGCGGTCATACCCTGCTTTTTAACGGGCTTTGATACAAAATGGATATACCGCGGGCTGGTGTTTCTTGTTGCCTCCTGCCCGTGCGCGCTTGTGCTTTCCGTTCCGCTCTGCTTTTTCAGCGGCATAGGCAAAGCCTCAAAACAAGGCGTGCTTATCAAAGGCGGCTGCTATATACAAACGCTTGCCAAAATAAAGGCAATAGCCTTTGACAAAACAGGCACTCTCACAACGGGAAAATTCGGTATTGAAGAAGCCGACGAAAAGGCGCTCGCTTTGGCGGCTGCGCTTGAGCAGTATTCCACACACCCGATAGCAAAGGCGATAGTTTCGGCTTATAAAGGCGAATTGCCCGAAGTAAGCGATATATGCGAATCAAGCGGTTTCGGTCTGACGGGAACAGCCGACGGCAAAACGGTCGCTGTGGGCGGCAAGGCTCTTATGGAAAAAACGGGCATAGATATAGGCGACAGCGCAGGCGATGTATATGTTGCAAGCGACGGAAAACTTGTGGGCGCAATAAAACTTGCCGACACAATAAAAAACGACAGCGGCTCCGCTGTGCGCGCGCTTGAAGCGGCAGGCATAAAAACAGCTATGCTTACGGGCGATAAAGAGGAAAACGCAATAAAAGTATGCCGCAAGCTCGGTATAAGCAGTTACATGGCAGAACTGCTGCCCGGTCAAAAACTTGAATCGGTAAATAAACTGCGCAAAAAACACGGCAGCGTTGCCTTTGTGGGCGACGGCATAAACGACGCCCCCGTGCTTGCAAGCGCCGATGTCGGCATAGCCATGGGCGGCATAGGCAGCGACGCTGCAATAGAAGCCGCCGATATGGTCATTATGGGCGACAGCCCCATGGCAGTAAAACGTGTTGTGGATACATCAAAAAAAACAATGTCCATACTTAGGCAAAATGTTGCATTTATACTTATTGTCAAATTTGCGATACTTTTTCTTGCGGCTGTGGGATACGGCAATATGTGGCTTGCGGTGTTTGCCGATGTGGGAACGGCATTGTTAAGCGTTCTGAACGCAATAAGAATATTAAAATAATGATTCGTTGGAATTTTGAGTGAAATTTATTCGGCGAATATACTTGACCAAGACCGTCATAATGTATACTTTGTGACGGTCTTTATCTTTATTGATTTAAACAGTAGAATTGTACCATAATATGACTGCAAAGTCAATATTTTTGGCGAAAATATACATAAAAAAATGTGTAAAAATAATATTTTTCAAACCGTCGTAAAGTATAAATTATGACGGTCAAAAGGAGGAATTTTATGTATTTCAAACGTCAACTAAGCGCATTTTTGGCTGCCGCCATGGTGTTAAGCTCTGCAAATATCATCTTTGCGGACGACACCTCGGCAACGCCGAAAGAGCCGACGGACAAAGTTACCGACAGCCAAACCGAGCCTGCATATGATAATATAGAAGGTTTTGCGGCTGATGATACGGCGGCAGACGAAATAGCTTATCCGGTCGAGGGCGGCAATATTTATTTTGATAAAAGTACAGGTACAATTACCCGTTCGGATGAAGATATTGTTTCTGCCAATATCCCGAATACCATTGACAATGTAACGGTATATTCTATAGGAAGCGAAGCATTCTATAACCGAAGTTCATTAACAAGCGTGACCATTCCCGACACCGTTACCGTTATAGAACGCGGTGCGTTTACCTTATGCACCTCATTAAAAAGCATAACTATACCAAGCAGTGTTTGCGATATTGAATACTATGCATTTGCAGGGTGTTCTTCATTGACAGATGTAAATTTTGCCAAAGAAGGCAGCTCTCTCAGGATCGGCAGCGAGGCATTTTTAGATTGTGATTCTTTAAAAAGCATAGTTATTCCCGATTATGTTATGTATATAGGCAGTGCGGCATTTGGCATAATCATTGACGCCGAAGATGGTGAAACTCAGCCGTATACGACCATTTATTGCAGCAAAGGTTCCTGCGCTGAAGCATACGCAAGACGAACCGTTACACCTTTTTATTATACGGACGGAAGCAAGGGTACTGCCGGCATGTATCTTAATCATGCCACTTCGGTGCCTGCAAATACATATGTGGACGGTGTTGAACTGATATACAGACCTTGCAGCAGAATACCTTTAAACAGTACCGTTACAGTAGAATTGAAAAACGGTACTTTCGACCCCGATATTGCCGAGAAGGGAAAGTATGGTACATTGTCATGGACAATGTACAGCTATGAAGATACAATGAAAGAATATTTAGCAAGAGCAGATGGCAGTGAGGAAATCAACGCCACAAATGACAGAGCTATACGAGATGTGCTGCGTACTGCAATGGGTGTATACACAGATGACATACCGTACAGTATAGAATATGTAAGCCCCACACAGATAAAAGTCAACCTGTTTCCTATACCCGAAGATTGCTTAAGTAGTGGTGGAGTATGTCTTGGAACACCTGTTTACAGAATACCGCTGCTTTTCAACGCCGGTTCCGAAAACGTTATAATAAACGCTGTTTCGGATACAGATGTGGCTCCGTTCAGTACAACGGTCGCGCAGGTAGACAACAAACCCATAGCTGCGGACGGCGATTCGTCCTATCCGTATTGCATGGGTATTTACAATATCCCTCAAGTAAAGACAAATGAGCTTTTCTGTTCATATCTTCAATTTACGCCTTATTCGTTAATAAAAAATAATGATACCATAAGCATAAAAGTGAAGAACGGCAGTTTTTCCGAAAAAGATATTATGCAATATAATGCCGGATATATAACATATGACGAAGTTATGCAAGATATTTTGGCAAGAGCAGGCGAAGGGAATATAGGTTCTTCAGTGTGGAACAGAGCTGTACAAGATGAGTTAAGTTTATGTATGGGCGTTTATACAGACGAATTGCCGTATAAGATAAAGTATGTAAGCCAAGACCAAATAAATGTCGAACTTGCACCCATAATCGCGGCTGCATGTAACAATGGTAGCATGGTATCGCAAGATATACCTTATTATTTCATACCGTTGAATATTATTGCAAACGGCAGAGGAGATGTTACAATAACGGTAAGCGGAAATAATGTAAATGCGCCGATAGAATTTAAAGCTATGGCTGCGGAATCTCTTGACAAGCCGATGTTCACTTACGGCGACGCCAACAACGACGGCGACCTTAACGCAGCAGATTCGTCTATGGTGCTGCAAAAGGTGTTGACAAGCAGTTTTGAGTTGCCTATTGAAAGCGTAACGGACGATTATATGCTTGTAGTCGATGTGGATAAGAACAATGAGCTGAACGCAGCGGATTCCGCTTTGATATTGCAAAAGGTATTGATATCAAGTTTTACAATGCCTTGCGAAGAAAATTAATCATGTCAATAGGGGTTGTGCATTACCCTGTTGAGAATAAGTTATACGGGAACTATATCCCCGAATAACTATCCTTGAAAAGCTGCTCCGAATAATTTGGGGCAGCTTTTTATATATTCAAGACGAAGTTTTTTAAGCCTTACGCCTGCGGTCGTTGTTTTTGCGCCGCTTGCGGTGTTTGCCGATGTCGAAACGGCATTACTGAGCGTTCTGAACGCAATAAGAATATTAAAATAATGCTTTGTTCGTGGGTGTTGCTTTACAACACCCATTTTCTTCTCATGCCGCATAAAAGCGGCGAATCATTGACAAAAAGAATAAAACATAGTATAATAAAAATGAAAAAAAGCAGCAATTCTTGCTTGTTCTCAGCATCATTGCAATGAACATCGGTCGCTTCGCGGCTATATTTTGTGCTATCACTTGACCTGTCGGAATACTGCCAAAAGAATGACCTTATTGAGGCAAACTAATTATGGAAAAAACAAGAAATCATTATTGGGACAATATTAAAGGCATACTAATGCTTATTACAGTATTCGCTCATGTTCTGTTTCAGCTTCAGAGCAGATCGGGCTTTATCGAAAAAACGGTAGATTACATATATATGTTCCATATGCCGGCATCTGTTTTTGTGTCCGGTTTTTTCGGCAAGAGCGAAAACAGCCACAGCAAGGAATCTATTCTGAAACTGATTTTTCTGTACATCATTTTTAACAGCCTGATGTGCTTTATGTTCGGATACTCATCGCTGCTGATCCCGGTATATTCCTACTGGTATCTGCTTGCACTTATCGCATGGAGACTTACCGCTCACCACATCGTAAAATTCAAGGAACTCCGCAGTATACTACTTGTTTTGTTCCTGTTTT
>CANRCU010000191.1 GCA_947629215.1 uncultured Clostridia bacterium | reverse complement strand
CCCTACTGTCTGCCATATGCCGAGCGGCAGAAACGCAAGACAGACCGCTGCGCCGTAGACGGGATAATAAAGCCCGTGGAAAAGGCTTGTCAGGAACCAGACTTTGAGCCAGAGATCCCTGTTTTTTATAAGCCGGGGCAGCATAAGTGTCAGCGCTATGGGCAGGATAAATGCATATCTGTTATAATTTGGTATAGTGAATATCAGCGATGCGATAAATGCATAAAGTCCGTTTGTATGCTTTTTGATCAGAAAAACGATCATGGCAATAACAAAAAGATAGAATATGTTTTCGCATACCCTGTAATTTGCAAGTATGCCTCCGCCCAAGAATTTGAAAAAAGCACCCTCTATAACGGAGAAAAAGCCCGATATGGAGATATAGGTCTTATAGGGTATCTCTCCGCGCTCGAATATCTGAAAATAGCCGATCACATTTTCTATGGGGTGTCTGTCGTCGTTGAGCAGAATTGCCGCGCCGCTGTTAAAGCGGTTGAATGCCATCAGAGATATACAGCTGCCTGTTGAAATGATACGGTCGAACGAGTTGCAGCTTTTGAAATTTTTTATAAGCAGGCGAACGGCGTCCGCAATAAATATGATCGTAACAAGCGACATAAGGGCTGTTATACGTTTCGGCATGGATAAAGTCATTATTTTGCCGTTGTAATTGTATCTTGAAAAAATAAAAGATGTCAGTATAAGCGGCACCGGCAACTGCATTATAAGGCAGGCTTTTCTTATAAGTTCACGCCGTGAGCCGAAAGAAAGGCATATAACGACCGTGATAAGCGAAAGCAGCATGACGGTTTTGACATCCAGAAGAGAGCTGTTGCCGAAGAACAGAGAAAGTGTGAATATGCCGATAACGGCATATACCGTGAAAAATAACAGGGTCAAAGCTTCGGCAACAAGGCTTTTGTCTTTAAAAAGCGTAAAAATTATGCATAACGGTACAACTGCGGCAATTGTGCCGAGGGATAAGGTATTGCCGTATGAAAAAAACAATACCGCCGTTGTGCATATTATTGCGCACAGAAAGGTTTTGGAGGCGTCGGAGTTTGTTTTTGCCAAACTTGACGGGATATGATCTTGTTGTGTTTTCAAATAAAATAGGAAATAAAACAGGCAGCCGCACACAATAAGTATGCGAAGCAGCGTTACCTCTATACTTTTGTTGCCCGAAAAATATGCCGTAAACTCAACGATATAGTCTTTGTAGACCTGAGCTGTATTACCGAACAGTATAAGATATATGACCGTGAAAATACTGCCTGTGATTATCATAAGCAGAAAAAATAACATTCTTTTATCCGAAGTGGATCTTTCCATTGAATAGCCTCCTTATAAATTGATCGCGGCGGATACAAACCGTCTGTACCTATATTATATAAAAAAAACAGGATATTGGCAATAGAAAAAATCAAGGGAATATTATATATCGGATATGATAAGTAAGTTCCGTACTTTCCAAGGTGTAACAGGTCATTGGCGTCGTCGGTATAAATTGTAAAAATTGCACTAATATTTTTGCTTTAAAGTTTTAAATTTTGTCATGTATTTTTTGGTCAAAAGAAAGAAAATGCTTGAAATCCGCAGAAAAGTAGTGTATAATAATCGTGTTGTGACATTAAGAGCGTTGATGCGGGAGGTTGCCGAAAGGGTTTTTCCGCGGAGCGATGTCCGGTTCAAGAAAACGGGCGACAAGGTCACTGCATTATACTTTTGGGTGTTTTGCGACCGAACAGGTCAGAGTTGCGATATGAAACGCCCGGTTAAGTGTGCAGTCGCCACTTGTCGTGCTGAGTTATTAAAAGTACGAAAAGGAGGAGACTTTTTTTATGGCTAATCAGAAGATCAGAATCAGTCTAAAGTCTTACGATCATAAGTTGATCGATCAATCAGCTGCTCAAATAATCGAAACAGCTAAAAAAACGGGTGCAAAGATCAGCGGCCCTATACCGATGCCAACAAAGAAAGAGGTTGTTACCATACTTCGTGCGGTACACAAATATAAAGACAGCCGCGAACAGTTCGAGCTGAGGACACATAAAAGACTGATCGACATTCTTATGCCGACCGCAAAGACGGCAGATGCTTTAAAGCGTATAGATCTGCCTGCCGGTGTGGATATTACATTAAAAGTCATTAATTGAGCCGAAGGTTCAAAAATCGACCTATTGGTTTATACAGGTACAGAAATGAAAACCTTATAAACTGTAGAATGATCGCTCGGACGGGCGATCCGCTGTAAAGTTTATTATGGAGGTAAAGTTATGCAAAAGGCTATTATTGCTAAGAAAATCGGTATGACACAGATTTTCGCCGAAAACGGTCTGGTTATCCCTGTGACTGTTCTGGAAGCGGGCCCTTGTGTTGTAACACAGAAAAAAACAGTTGAAAACGACGGATACGATGCTATCCAGGTGGGTTTTGGCGAGATAAAAGCCAAAAAAGTCAACAAGCCCATGAAAGGTCATTTTGACAAGGCGGGCGTTGTTCCCACAAAAATATTAAAGGAATTAAGACTTGACGACACTTCCGCTTACGAAGTCGGAAGCGAGATCAAGGCAGATGTTTTTGCGGCAGGCGACAGAGTCGACGCAACAGGCATCTCAAAAGGTAAAGGCTATCAGGGCCCTATCAAAAGACACGGTCAGTCGAGAGGACCTATGGCTCACGGCTCAAAATACCACAGGGGCGTTGGTTCTTTAAGCTCCGCCACGACACCCGGTAAGGTCAAAAAGGGCAAGAAGATGGCAGGTCACATGGGTTCCGTGCAGGTAACGGTTCAGAATCTTGAAGTCGTTCGCGCGGATGCAGAGAAGAATTTACTTCTTATTAAAGGTGCCGTTCCCGGTAACAAGGGTGCTGTGATCGTTATCAAGAACAGCGTTAAGGCGTGAGATTACGGTAAAGGAGGATAAACCTAATGGCAAATGTTAAAGTATACAACATGAGCGGAAGCGAAGTTGGTTCAATAGAGTTGAGTGACAGTATTTTTGCGGTCGAGGTAAACGAACACGTTATGCATCAGGCAGTTGTTCAGTACCTTGCAAACCAAAGACAGGGTACGCAGAGCGCAAAAACACGCGCCGAGGTCCGCGGTGGCGGAAAGAAACCGTGGCGTCAGAAAGGCACAGGTCGTGCAAGACAAGGTTCTATCCGTTCACCTCAGTGGACAGGCGGCGGCGTTGTATTTGCGCCCAAGCCGAGAGATTATTCTTTCAGACTCAATAAAAAAGTTAAGCAGCTTGCTTTGAAATCGGCTTTGACAACAAAGCTCAACGAAGGCAAACTTGTGGTTTTCGATATGATAGAATTTGAGGAACCGAAAACAAAAGAAATGGTTAAGGTATTGAAAAACGTCAGCGTTGACGATGCGCTTGTGGTGCTGGACGGCGTGAACAAAAACGCAGTTCTTTCCGCAAGAAACCTTCCGGGCGTAAAGACAGCTGTCGTTAAGAAAAATATTGACGGCGAGAAAGTTACCTACGCAAACACGATAAATGTTTACGACATTATCAAGTATGATTCGCTGGTAATGACTCAGGCAGCCGCAGAGTTGATACAGGAGGTGTACGCATAATGGCAGATTTAAAATACTATGACGTTATTCTGAAACCTGTGGTAACAGAAAAAAGTATGAATCAGATGGCTGATAAGAAGTACACTTTTTATGTACACACAGATGCGACCAAAATACAGATCAAGCAGGCTGTTGAAAAAATGTTTGAGGGTACAAAGGTCGCAAAGGTCAATACAATGAACCTCAGCGGTAAAACAAAAAGACGCGGATATACATTCGGCAAGACAAACAACAGAAAAAAAGCTGTTGTTCAGCTGACCGAGGACAGCAAGGATATTGAAATATTCCAAGGGATGTGATATCCGAGAAAGCCGTGCGCAAACGAGCTGACGAAAAATTCGAGCTTGCTCGAAAATTTTAAGGAAGCGAAGTTTGCATAGGGCGCACGCCCAACATCGAGCCGAAGAGGAGCGGAGGCGAGATGAGGCACGGCGAAAAGAGCCGGCAAACGAGCCAATGAAAAATTCGAGTTTGCTCGAAATTTTTAAGGGAGCGAAGTTTGCATAGGGCGCACGCCCAACATTGAGCCGAAGAGAAACGGAGGCGAGATGAGGCATGGCGAAGGCAAAGCCCTGCATCAAGCATGACAGATGAGTGGCAAGATGGGGCAAAGAAGAGAGAGCCGAAAGCAAAAAGCCAAATCCGTACAGACAAGCCGAAAGGCAAACTCAAAACAAAGCACCGAAACGGATAAGAGTTCTCAATAATGGTTATTGCACCACGTGTGCAGAGAATTAAAAGAAAAGGAGTGTAAAAAATGGGTATTAAGAGATTTAAGCCTTATACACCTTCGAGAAGACAGATGACTGTATCGGACTTCTCCGAAATTACAAAATCAACTCCCGAAAAAAGCCTGACTGTTCATATCAAAACAACAGCCGGCAGAAATAATCAGGGTAAAATAACCGTTCGTCATATCGGCGGCGGTGCCAAGAAAAAATACAGGATAATAGATTTCAAAAGAAATAAAGACGGTATCAACGGCAAGGTCGTTGCTATCGAATACGATCCCAACAGAACGGCAAACATTGCGCTTGTTGTTTATGCAGACGGTGAAAAGAGATATATCCTTGCACCGAACGGTCTTAAAGTGGGTCATACAATAATGAACGGTC
>CANRCU010000190.1 GCA_947629215.1 uncultured Clostridia bacterium | reverse complement strand
CATTATTTTGAAAACATTGGGATCATATGTTTTACATTAGGATCAAATTCCGCCATATTCAAACGGCTGAAAGATCATGAGGAAAATCATGAGGATAAAAAGATATTTGTGATCGCAGACGGGGCTGCTTTTGGTTCTGAAATTGACAGGATCATAAAAATGCGATCTTTTTCAAATAGCAGGCTATGCCTGCCGGAGTCATTTGAATGGCTTATTTTTAATTCGGTATAATAATTTAAAGCTATGCCTATAAATATACAAATTTGAATATCAAAAATACATAAGGCGAGTGAATTTTAAGTAACATAGACGATCAAACTCTCTTTTCGGGAGCTGCCATTGAAGCCGAAAAGGTCTATGCCGTCTCTTTTGCTATGTGTACGGTGGTCTGCCGCAAGGCTTTTCAGGCGGAAATTGCCGAAATGTCGGCTGCACTCACCGCCGAAAAAGAGGAAAAGAAGAAAAGCCGTACCTTTGTCCCTGCCGCATTAGAAATGAATATTAGGTGAAGTCCCAAGAAATGCTTGCACAAGCATTCCTTGGGATCTTTATTTTTAGCGGTTAAGTTTTTCGCTCCGCAAGCTTGGACGGCTCGTTCCTTATGAAGCTCGACCTCTGCCCATTGCCGCATATCAAATGTTATCTTCTTCTCTTTTAGCTGCTTGTATTTTTTCAATAAAATCTTCTCCTTTCGTTTTTACGAGGTACTGTCGGATTTTTCGTTTCGGCTCTGCTTGTTTCTGCAAAAAAAGGGTAATAAAGCTGAAATTTGATAACAAGGACATTATTTTAAATCTGTTGTGCGACAGCTTTGAAGAAAGGGTAAGACGGCAGACAGATTTTAGATCAAATAAAGAAAGAGCAAGCTGATGAAAATTCGTAAAAAATTATCGGTTTATCACTACGGAAATCAATTTTTAAAAATTTAATTTTCTGAAAGAAGATTTTTAGATACAAGAAGTAAGAAAAAAGTCTGCAAATCAGACTAATATTTTACAGCGGCTTTTTTTATGTCCCGTTGGTCGGTTAGTTGAGCTGCTGCTCGCCGGCAATTCCCCTTATTACATTGTTTCAAAAATTCTTGACATTTGGCGAAAAATTTGGTATAATGTCAATATATCATTTATTATGCCTTTTTAATAATTTACTGCCGGTATAATGTTTTTCATGATATTGTATATGAAACGGTAAACCGCCTTAGCAGCACCCTCAGAGGTACTGTTTATCGGATAAACGATGTGGGCAGGAGCATAAAAGAACTTTTGGAAATGTTATGAAAGGATATTGATCTATATGGCATATAATTGTCTTAAAAAAACAAACGAAAAATTTTTTGAAAAATCAGATAAAAAAATCGAAAACGATACGGCAAACGGAAAAAAACTTGATCTTTCCGAAGCGGCGGTAAGATTTATCCGCCGTACCTGCGAAGATCTCCGTTTTAATGACGAAATAACATAACAGGAAAAGGAAGAAGAGAATTTATTTTGCGGAAAAAGTATAGATCCCGATCAGATACCATACAATATGCAAATGGATATAGAAAGACTTTGTCTTGAAAACGCGCTGAAGCGCTTTCTCAGATCGGGCTCAAAGCCGGACGCTTTTGACGTTTATTTTTGCTATATGGAAATGTTCTTCGGCGTATACAAGGATATAAGAAGAATTATCGAAATGCTTTCGGAGTTTGAAACAAACGGCAGCTCGCTGCTTATGAAACACAGGGATCATTATTCACATTCGGTATATGTTTTCGCACTGGGACTTGCTATTTATGATACAACACCTTCGTTTCGTAATACATATAAAAATTTTTATTTTAAAGACTATGACAAAGCGGATATAGATAAAAAAGCCGCGGCACATTTCCTTGAATTCTGGGGAATGACTTCACTTTTCCACGATATCGGTTATCCTTTTGAACTCCCCTTTGAACAGATGGAATCATACTTTGAGGTCAAAGGTCAGAAACGCAAAAATAATCCGTTCCTCGCGGTGATAGGAATGGATAAATACACAAAGATCGATAATAACATACGAGAAATTCTCAAAAAAGAATATGAAAAAGATTTTTCAGATACGGACGAGCTTTTTGCTTATGATATTGTGAAAAAATTCAAAAGTGAATATCACATTACCGTGGACGCTCTCAGCGTTTTCCTTTCATCTAAGCCGAGCAATCCGGACAGATTCAATTATTATATGGATCACGCATATTTCAGTGCAACGGTACTTTTTAAAGAATTAAGCGGAATATCCGGAAATAACAGTATCCTTACCGCAGAAAAGATCCGCTGTCAGGTAGATGCACTTACAGCTATACTTCTGCACAACAGCTTATATAAATTCCTGATAGCTTCGTATAAAGATGAAAGTATAAATAAGCCTCTTAAAGCGCAGCTTCACCCGCTGGCATATCTGCTTATGATCTGTGATGAGCTTCAATGCTGGGACAGAACTTCCTACGGAAGAAATTCGCGTTCCGAACTTCACCCTCATGACTGTAAATTTGAATTTGACGACAATGATAATATAATTAAAGCAACATACTATTATGATTCTGCCGAACTAAATAAAATTAAATATTTTGAAGAGGAGTTTGAAAAATGGCAAAACGGCGGATCGAGATCTAAGCCGGAACTTAAAGCGTATTCTTCAATGGTGAAAACCGGTGATGACTGTGACTTCCTTGCGGATATCGCAAAGATCGTGGATGTTTCCGATGAAAGCGGAATACAGCTTGTAATAGAAAAAGACTGCTGTGAGGTTCAGCGCGGCGATAAGAAAACCTTTTTGTCAAGCAGCAATTTCCTTCATTTGTATGATTTTGCAGTGATACTCAATGAGATGTATAATTTAAATCTCAGCAACGATCGGGAAAAGGAAGAAGCTCTGAATGATTTCAGCGAATATTTCCGCAAAAAAATTATGAGCGATGAAAAACTGGAGAAAATGGAAGAAAATTTTGCGGCACTTTCGCTTGAATATAAAATTTCAAACATAGGTCAGGCAAAAGCATTTGCGGAATATCTTGATAAAATAAATTGTATGTATACGGACAAGCCTGTGGATCTTAAAATGCTCGATAAGTTTTCGGAGGACGATCTTGCCGTCATAGGTCCTCTTGAACACGGACGGTGGTTAACGGAACATTATGAAATGGGCTGGAGATACGGAAGTCCCGCATATAAAAAAGAAAGAGAACAGAAACGTATCCACAAGGACATGATAAAAGGAGAAGATGATATCTATAATATAACAAATGAAGCTGACAAAGAACGTTTTTGCAAAACAGCCGCTCAGCATTACAAAGAACTCGGCAAAGATGAACAGGATAAAGACACTATGCCTATGACATATATGCTTGAACTTATAAAAGAATACGACGGATTGAGAATATACTCTCTTAACAGCCGCAAATAAATTGATTTCACATTGACTTGAAAGGAAATTCATTTATGCTTTGGACGATTTGTTTCATTTGCATGGTGTCAGCACTTGTAATTACATTATCAAGCGTGTTGATCATACTTTTAAAACAGAGAAAAAAATATATTTCTCCGATGAAAATACTTGTTGCAGGTTTTTTTGCAGCTGCATTTGCAGGTTTTATTCCTATAAATTATGAAAGTGTCAGCGGTACGGAATTGCCGGCTTTAAAAACTTTTTTTATATCGTTGATGTCATCTTTTCAAGTATTTGCGCTGTCAGAACCCGAATCACTGACATCTATATACGGTTATGTCGATTCTGAAAATATACAGTTTGGAACATCATATGATCTGGTCATGTCTTTAATATATATAACCGCACCATTTCTGACACTGGGATTTATTATTTCATTTTTCGGGAATATATCATCACACATAAAATATTTATTTGGTTATTTCAATGATGTATATATTTTTTCCGAATTAAATGAGCGATCATATGCACTGGGAAAAGATATCAGAGCGAATCACCCGAATGCTGTTATCGTTTATACCGATACAAACCGCGGCAAGCGTTCGTATATAAGCTGCAAAACAGGCGCTGTTTGTTTTGAAAAAGATATCGAGCTGATAAATTTTTTCAGGCACAGCAAAAAACGCAGCATATATTTCTTTGCGATAAATGACGATGAAACACAGAATATAAATCATTCGCTTAATATTATAGAAAAATACGGCAGGCGCGAAAAAACAAAATTGTATATTTTTTCTTCACAGACCGAAAGCGCAATGATATTCGACGGATATAATGAAAAAAAGAGCAGCAGAAGGATCGAAGTCCGCAGAATAAATGAAGCAAGATCGGCAATTTACCGGATACTTTACAACAGCGGAAATAAAATTTTTGATAAAGCTAAAATAAATTGCAAGGATCCTTCACCCGACAAAAATATTCCTATAAATATCATTGTTATAGGACTTGGAGAATACGGTATCCAAATGGTAAAAGCTCTTGTATGGTATTGCCAGATGGAGGGATATATATTGAACCTTAACGTATTTGAACAGGATCCTTGTGCGGAAGATAAATTCACGGCACAATGCCCCGGGATCATGTCGGAAAAATATAACGGCGTACATACAAAAGGAGATTGTGAATACTCTCTTAAAATATATTCGGGCGCCGATGTGGAAACAATGTCATTTGTGAAAATATTTTCGGAAATAAAGGATACGTCATACATATTTATTTCGCTCGGTTCGGACGAAATGAAT
>CANRCU010000189.1 GCA_947629215.1 uncultured Clostridia bacterium | reverse complement strand
CACTTATGGCAGGAGGTATAATAGGCGGCGCGGACGAAAGCAAAACAGAGCTTTTAAAAGAAATAGGCGAAAATATGGGTCTTGCATTCCAGATACAAGACGATATATTGGACGTAACGAGTACATCGGAGGAACTTGGGAAACCTGTGTTCAGCGATGAAAAAAATCAGAAAGTGACATATGTGACGTTTTACGGTTTGGAAAAAGCCAAAGAGGAGTATATAAGGCTGTCGAAAGCGGCGCTTGAAAAGATAAAAAGTCTTGGCGATGCGGCAGAACCGCTTTACAGGTATGCCGAAAGCCTTGTTGACAGAAAGAACTAAGCGGTCGATATAAGATCGGGGAATGATAGTATGATTTATGTAGAACAGTTTTTCAGCAATAAAATAATAGGCGTGTCGGCGCTTGCATGGTTTATAGCGCAGTTGATAAAAATATTGATAGAACTTGCAAGAACAAGATCTCTGAATATGAAGCTGCTGACATCATCGGGCGGTATGCCAAGCTCGCACAGCTCTTTTGTGTGCAGTATGGCAACATCCATAGGTATAACGCAGGGGTTTGACAGCACGTTGTTTGCCATTGCATTTATTTTTTGTATGGTGGTAATGTATGATGCCGCCGGTGTCAGACGTGCGGCAGGGCAGCAGGCAGCCGTTATAAACGATATTGCGGACGTTATGAATAATTTTGGCTTTGAGATGAACGAAGATTTGAAAGAGTTGCTTGGTCACACGCCGATACAGGTGGCAGCAGGCGCTGTTTTGGGTATATCTTTGTCGGTTTTTATGTACTCGTTATAGAGAGCTTGCGGATAATACCGCTTAATAAAGAGGAAACGGAATTATGGGTTATCTTGAAAAAATCAATTCACCTAAAGATTTGAAAAAACTTGATATGCATGCGCTTGAAGTGCTTGCGGGTGAGATACGGAATTTTTTGATAAATACTGTGGCAGTGACGGGCGGTCATTTATCGTCAAACCTTGGGGTAGTGGAGTTGACGCTTGCGCTGCATTACTGTTTTAACTGTCCGAGGGATAAGTTTGTGTGGGATGTGGGTCATCAGGCATATGTGCATAAGCTGCTTACGGGCAGACGTGAGGAGTTTGCGACATTGCGCAAGCTGGACGGCATGAGCGGATTTCCGCAGCCGAGCGAAAGCGACTGCGATGCATTCAATGCAGGTCACAGCTCTGCATCGGTATCGGCTGCGCTTGGCATAGCTCAGGCTCGTGAACTAAGAGGAGAAAGCTATAATGTTGTGGCTGTGATAGGCGATGGCGCAATGACCGGCGGTATGGTCTACGAGGCGCTTAACAATGTAGGGCAGCTCAAAACAAAAATGCTGATAGTCTTAAATGACAATCAGATGTCCATATCGCGGAATATAGGCGCTCTAAGCAATTATTTCAATCAGCTGCGTCTTGCGCCGCAATATGCAGCCAAAAAAGAAGGGCTGAAAAAAACGCTGCAAAAAGTGCCTGTTATCGGCGATGGCGTTTCAAATTTTATCAGCAAAACAAAAGAGAGCATCAAATATTCAATTATGCCGAGCGTTATGTTTGAACAGCTTGGTCTGACATATATAGGTCCCGTAGACGGACATGATGTTAAGAAACTTATAAAAATAATAAACAGTATAAAGAAATTTGACAAACCCGTGCTTTTGCACGTTATAACCAAAAAAGGTAAGGGGTATATCCCGGCGGAGGAAAATCCGAGCAAGTTCCATGGTATAAGCAAATTCGATCCCGAAACGGGCGACCTTCTCAACAAGGTGTCAAAAGTTACTTATTCTATGGTCTTTGGGAAAAAACTGGTGCAGTTGGCTGCAAAACACAAGGAGATATGCGCGGTAACTGCGGCTATGTCACTTGGTACGGGGCTTGACAGATTTGCTGCCGAGTATCCCGACAGATTTTTTGATGTGGGCATTGCGGAAGAACATGCGGTCACTTTCTGCGGCGGTCTTGCAAAGGGAGGCTGTTTGCCTGTGTTTGCGGTGTACTCCACATTTTTGCAGCGCAGTTACGATCAGCTCATACACGATGTATGCATACAAGATCTGCATGTTATACTTGCGATAGACAGAGCAGGCATAGTGGGCGATGACGGCGAAACGCATCAGGGTATTTTTGATATATCCTTTTTGAATACCATACCGAATATGGTGGTAATGGCGCCAAAGAACAAAACGGAGTTAGAGGCAATGCTGGAGTTTGCGGTAAGCCTGAACTGTCCGGTCGCGCTGAGATACCCAAGGGGTGAAGCGTCCGAGCTGCTTGGCAACGTAAATACGGCAATAGAACTCGGTAAGAGCGAAACGATATATACCGGCAGCGATATAGCCATTGTAAGCTACGGCACAATGGCTGAACAGGCGCTGGCGGCTTATGGATACCTTATAAAAGACAGCCTTAAACCGACACTTATAAATGCAAGGTTCTCTTCGCCGATAGATATGGAAATGGCAAGAGAGCTGTTTGACAATTACAAATATGTTTTTACAATAGAAGACAATGTGCTGAGGGGCGGTTTCGGCAGCGTACTTGCGCAGGCAT
Organism: uncultured Clostridia bacterium; assembly: GCA_947629215.1. Classification (GTDB taxonomy): domain Bacteria; phylum Bacillota; class Clostridia; order Lachnospirales; family CAG-274; genus RGIG4310. Next base: position 2,157 of record CANRCU010000189.1, on the reverse strand, counting down.
TTGCCGAAATGGGCAATAACGGCGCAAGGCTGCACAGTTTCGGATTTCCCGATAAATTTATAGAACATGGCACAAAAGCGCAGCTGTTTGAAAGATACGGATTGGACGGTAAGTCGATTTACGAAAAAATACGGGAGATCATGCAATGCGTATAGATATGTTCGTAAAAGAAAAATTCGGTCTGTCACGGCAGAAAGCAAGGCAGCTGATAAACGACGGTGAAGTCAGAGCAGACGGAAAGGTCGTATCAAAGCCTTCAATGCAGGTTTCCGAAGATATGGTCATAGAGATAAGCGAAGCTCCGTCCGCTCTGAGATATGTCGGCAGAGGCGGATTGAAATTAGAAGGCGCAATAGAGGCTTTCGGGCTGGAACTCAAAGGTCTTGTCTGTATAGACATTGGGGCTTCCACAGGCGGATTTACGGATTGTATGCTGAAAAACGGCGCGTCAAAAGTGTATGCCGTCGATGTCGGTACGGAACAGCTTGCGCAGGTCTTAAAAGATGATGAACGCGTTATAAGTCTTGAAAATACAAATATCACGGATTTTGAGTGTGAAGAAAAGGCAGATTTTGTAGCAGCGGATGTTTCGTTTGTTTCGCTTGGGAAGATATTGCCCGAAATATCGCGGCTGCTGGGCGGCGAGCGGGCTGTTGTGCTTGTCAAGCCTCAGTTTGAGGCAGGACGTGAATATATATCCAAAAACGGTATCGTCAAAGGATCTAAGGTGCATAAAAATGTGCTTATGCGCGTTATAGGACAAGCCGAGGAATGCGGACTGTATTTCGGCGGGCTGGAGTTATCGCCGATAAAAGGCGGCGACGGCAATACCGAGTATCTTTTGCTGCTTGAAAGGCATAGAAATACAGCGGATATAAGAAAAAAGGTCGAGGACGTCGTAGGTTCGGCAGGGGTAAAATTCGGGTGACAATATGAAAAGTATCGGTATTATCACAAATTTTAATAAAGATGCAGGTCTTAAATATACAAAAGAACTGATACTCTGGCTTGAGGAACGGGGCGTTAGGGCGCTTGTTCCCATGCGCATAGCGGAGGCTGTCTGCTGCGGTACAGCCTGTGAAAATCTGACGGAGTTATACGAAAAAGCCGATTTTGCGGTCATACTTGGCGGCGACGGCACTATCCTGCGCAATGCAAGGCAAATGGCGGAATATGACTTGCCTATATTGGGCGTCAATTTCGGTACACTTGGCTATCTTGCCGATGTTGAAAGGGCAGATGCCAAAAATGCCATAAGTTCGGTGATAGAGGGTAATTATACACTTGAAAACAGAATGATGCTGAGCGTTTCGCATTACCGCGGCGACATACCTATGGGTAATTATACCGCTTTGAACGAGGTATATATATCTCATACGCGGTCGGTCAATATCGTAGATTTGGAAATGTCCGTAAATGACGCATTTATAAATGTTTTCAGGGCGGACGGAATAATGGTGTCCACACCGACGGGTTCAACGGCTTATAATCTTTCGGCAGGCGGACCGATCCTGATGCCCGATACACGGCTTATGGCTGTTACAAGCGTTTGTCCGCACAATTTATATTCAAGGCCGTTTGTAATAAGCGGCGACGATTGCGTTACCATAAAAGTTTTGGACGATGACGAGCTGATATTTTCTCTTGACGGCGCCGAAAGAATAGCTCTTGAACAATGTGATACGGTCAAAATAACAGGTTCGGAGAAAAGTGTCAGAACGATAAAAACAAGCGGCAGAAGTTTTTACGATACATTGAGATATAAGCTGATGGAAGGCAGAAGATAAAAAAATAACCGTTTTTTACTTGACAGGAAAAAGTAAAAAATTTATAATAGGGGTAAAAATGAAGATAAAAAGACAGTCAAGAATACTTGAACTTATAAGAAGCCGCGATATAGATACGCAGGAGGCGTTGGCGGAACTTCTTGAAAAAGACGGATATAATGCAACACAGGCAACAATATCGCGCGACATACGCGAGCTGAAGATAACAAAGGTCAGTGTACCGGGCGGCGGTTTTAAATATGCGGAAATGAACCGCGAAAACAGCGAAACCGCAAAACGGCTTGAAAGAGTGCTGCGCGAGGGCATTGTGTCGCTTGATTATGCGCAGAATATCTTGGTCATAAAAACTATACAGGGTATGGCAATGGCG
>CANRCU010000188.1 GCA_947629215.1 uncultured Clostridia bacterium | reverse complement strand
CAGCAGCCGTTGCGGTCGCAACACCGTGCTGTCCTGCGCCCGTTTCTGCTATAACACGGGTCTTGCCCATTTTTTTTGCAAGAAATGCCTGACCGATAGCGTTGTTTATCTTATGCGAACCCGTATGGTTAAGGTCCTCTCTTTTTATATATATCTTTGGTCCGCCAAGGTCTTTTGTCATTTTTTCGGCATAATACAAAAGAGAGGGTCTGCCTGCATACTCATTCAAAAGCGTATTCAATTCCGCATTAAAATCTTTATCGTTTTTGTAAAAATTATATGCCTCTTCAAGCTGATAAAGTTGGTTCATCAGTGTTTCGGTGATATATTGACCGCCGAACTCGCCAAATCTGCCGTTAGACATTATATATTCCTCCTTATAAAATTTTCTGTTGCCCGTGACATTTTGCCACAATATATTTTATTTTTTCTTTGTCTTTTATCCGATCCGTTTCTGCGCCGCTGCTGCAATCTATACCGTAAGGCGCAAGTTTTATCGCCTCGTCGATATTTTTGGTATTTATACCGCCTGCAAGAAAGAAATCACGCTTTATTTCCCCAAGCAGCGTCCAGTCAAAGGTCATGCCCGTACCCTTTCCGTTGTCAAGCACAAGCATATCCGCCGCCGAATCATTGGCTTTTTTTACATCTTCCGCCGTACGCAATTTAAAAGCCTGCCATATTTCAATATCTGTTTTCTCTTTAAGTCCGTAAATAAAAGCATTATCCTCGCCGCCGTGAAGCTGCAAAACGTCAAATACCCCACTTTTGGCATATTCAAGCAGGCTGTCTGCCGTTTCGTCCACAAACACACCCACGGTTTTTATTCCGTCGACAAGTTTTTCTTTCAAGCTGTACGCTTTTTCAAGGCTGATATTCCTGTGACTTTTTTCGTAAAACACAAAACCTACATAATCGGGGCGTGCCTCGTTGACATAGTCAATATCTTCATTGCGGAACAATCCGCAGATCTTGACTTTCAAATTTCTCACCTCTTTATTTGCAGCCGCCTGCAAGCTCCTCCAACATTTTTTTCTTGTTTTCGCTGCGCATAAGCGTTTCGCCTATAAGCACGGCATTCACATTGTTTTTATAGAGCATGGCTATATCATCGGCTGTTTTTATACCGCTTTCCGAAACATACAGCACATCTTTCGGCACAAGTTTTCTTAGCCTTACCGAATTGTTTATATCCTCGGTAAAATCCTTTAAATTACGGTTATTTACGCCTATTATATGCGCGCCCGTTTCAAGTGCAGCTTCTATTTCCGCCTCATCATGGGCTTCAACAAGCGCCGAAAGACCGAGCGACTTTGCGATATTGTAATATTCTTTCAGCTGTTCACGGCTCAGAATGGCGCAGATAAGCAGCACTGCGCTTGCGCCCATAACTTTTGCCTGATATATCATATATTCATCAACGGTAAAATCTTTGCGCAGCACGGGTATAGACACATTTTGCACTATCTCTTCAAGGTACTTGTCAGAACCCATGAATCTGAAAGGCTCGGTCAGGCAGGATATTGCTGCTGCGCCTGCCTGTTCATAGCTTTTGGCAATACCGATATAGTCAAATTCATCCGCAATTATCCCCTTTGACGGCGACGCCTTCTTTACCTCGCAAATAAAGTTCATACCCTTGCGCGCAAGCGCTTTTTCAAAAGGATGACCCGTATTTTTTTCAAGCAACTCGGCTTTTGCCCTCAATTGGCTAAGGGGCAGTTTCTTCTTTTCCTCGGAAATTCTTTCGACGGTTTCCTCCGCAATTTTCTGTAATATCATTGTCATGACCCCTTATTCGTTGGATAATGCAATAAAACTGTTTAACTTTTCAAGCGCTTTTCCGCTGTCGATAGTTTCTTCCGCAAGCCTTACGCCCGCTTCGATGCTTTCTGCCTTGCCTGCCGCATAAAGCGCTGCGCCTGCGTTCATCGCAACGGCATTTCTCTTTGCACCGCGTTCTTCGCCTTTTAATATTGAAAGCGTTATCTGTGCATTTTCTTCGGGTGTACCGCCTTTCAAGGCATCTTTCTCCGCACGTTCAAATCCGAAGTCCTCGGGGCTTATCTCATAATTTTTAAATTTGCCGTTATCTATCTCGCAAACCGTTGTAGGCGCGCAGACTGATATTTCGTCCAGCTTATCCTGTCCGTAAATGACCATTCCGCGCTTTATGCCTATATTTGATAGCACATGAGCCATTGATTCGACAAGACTTTCGTCATAAACGCCCATTACCTGAATATTCGGTGCAGCAGGATTTGTAAGCGGTCCTAAAATATTGAAAACGGTCGGGAACCCAAGCTCGCGTCTTATAGGCGCAACAAATTTCATAGATGTGTGATAAGTCTGCGCAAACATAAAGCAAATACCTATCTTTTTAAGTATTTCTTCACTTTTTTCAACGGGTATAGTTATATTGACGCCAAGCGCCTCCAAAACATCCGCTGCGCCTGATTTGCTGCTTGCGGCACGGTTGCCATGCTTTGTGACATTTACGCCCGCCGCCGCAATAACAAGAGATGAGGTCGTGGAGATATTGAAACTGTCAGAGCCGTCGCCGCCCGTTCCGACTATCTCCAGAACGTCCATATCATGTTTAAGCTGTATGGCATGGCTTCTCATAGCCTTTGCCGAACCCGTTATCTCGTCAATTGTTGCGCCTTTCATGGCAAGCGCTGTCAGATATGCCGCTTTTTGCACATCGCTTGCCTGATTTGTCATAATTTCGTCCATAACGGCTGCCGCCGTATCACAGCCTATATCCTGTTTTTTTGACAATGTTATGGTTGCTTCTCTTATCATTTTTTTACTTCCTTTCTTTTATTTTTATAACTCATTACCGTCTGATGTCGGCAAGGCCGCTCAGAAAATTACGCATGATAGCCTCACCGTCGGGTGTCAGCACCGATTCGGGGTGAAACTGCAAACCGTATATCGGTTTTTCCTTATGTTCCACCGCCATTATCTCGCCGTCAGCCGTTCTTGCCGTTATTTTCAGACATTTCGGCAATGTATCGGCATCGGCGCAAAGGCTGTGATACCTTGCAACGGTTATATTTTTTTCCATACCCAAAAACAATTTACTGCTTGTGTCAAGCTCCGCAACGGACTGTTTGCCGTGCATTAGCTGCTTCGCATAAGTTACTTTTCCGCCGAGAGCCTCGCATATAGCCTGATGCCCAAGGCAAATGCCCAATATCGGTACATCTATTTCTCTGACAACGCTTTCGCACACACCGGCGTTTGCAGGTCTGCCCGGACCCGGCGAAAGGATCACCGCATCGGGTCTTAACGCCTTTATCTGTGATATTTCAAGCTCGTCGTTGCGGATAACGCGCATATCCTCGGTTATTCCGCCGACAAGCTGAAAAACATTATATGAAAAGCTATCGTAATTATCTATAAGCAATATCATTCCGACACCCCCTTTGCAGCCGCTTTGACCGCATTTACGACCGCCGCCGCCTTTTGCAGACACTCGTTATACTCGCTTTCGGGTATGCTGTCTGCCACTATACCAGCGCCCGAACGAATGAACACACGACCGTTTTTTGTAAACGCAAGCCTTATTGCGATACAGGTATCAAGATTGCCCGCAAACGAGATATAACCTATTGCGCCGCCGTAAATACCGCGTTTGTTGTCCTCCAGTTCGTTTATTATCTCACAGGCACGCAACTTTGGCGCGCCCGAAAGCGTTCCGGCAGGTAATATTGCATCCACCGCATCTATGGGATCCCTGTCGTCCCTTATTTCTCCGCGCACGGTCGAACCGATATGCATAACGTGTGAAAAGCGCTGTATCTCCATATATTTTTCGACCTTGACAGTACCGAACCTGCTTATTTTGCCTATATCGTTCCTGCCTAAGTCCACAAGCATATTATGCTCCGCACGCTCTTTTTCATCGGCAAGCAATATTTTCTCGGTTTCAAGGTCTTCTTCGGGAGTCTTGCCCCTCGGCTTTGTACCCGCAAGCGGAAAGGTATGCAAAACACCGTTTTCAAGTTTTACAAGCGTTTCGGGGCTTGCACCTGCAATTTCGCCGTCACCGCCCGAAAAATAAAACATATAAGGCGACGGATTTGTATTGCAAAGTATTTTATAGGTATCGAGCAAACTACCGTCTATTTCCGCTTCAAGCCTGTTTGAAAGCACCACTTGGAAAATATCCCCCTCGCGTATATAGTGCTTTGCCGTTTCGACCATGCGGCAGTATTCTTCCTTATTGAAAAGCGGTGAAAAATCCGATTTGAGAACAAGCGGACTGTCCTCCGCCTCTTCGCCGCCGCAGACCAGCTCTTTCATCATTTTCAACTCCATTATTGCCGAATAATAAGATGTATTATAGCTTTTTGCATCTATATTTGCGATCAGCACTATCTTGTTTTCGGCATTGTCAAAAGCAATAACTTTGTCAAAAAGCATCAGATCCAAATCTTTGAACCCGTCCCTGTCCTGCGCGTCAAGTTTAAGCGTCGGCTCGGAATATTTTATATAATCATAAGAAAAATATCCGACAAGCCCGCCCGTAAATGTCGGCATACCGTCAAGCACAGGGCTTTTGTTCTCTTTTATTATCTGCCTGATATACGTTCTGGGATCGCCCTCTATGACCTGTTTTGTGAGCTTTGTCTTTACGGTGGTGGTATTGCCGTTTGCGGTTATCTCCATTAAAGGGCTGTAACCGAGAAAACTGTATCTGCCCCATTCCTTGCTGTCCTCAAAACTTTCCAGCAGATAACAGT
>CANRCU010000187.1 GCA_947629215.1 uncultured Clostridia bacterium | reverse complement strand
ACGCGTCCTATGCTCAAAAGAGTATTGTAACGCAGTGTAAAAGCGCGCGAGGCGTTCATACCCACAAGCCAGTCCGCCTCGGAACGGCAGCGGGCGGATTCATAGAGTTTATCGTATTCGCTGCCGTCTTTTAATTTGGCAAAGCCCTGCGTTATCGCCTTATCGGTCATACTGCTTATCCAAAGCCGCTTGAACGGCTTTTTGCATTGTATTACAGTATATATATAGCGAAATATCAGCTCGCCTTCGCGTCCGCTGTCCGTTGCGCATATCAGCCCGTCGACATCGTCACGGTCGGCGAGCTTTTTCAAAAGAACAAGCTGCTGACGGCTCTGGGGTATGGCTTTTAGCTTTAATTCTTCGGGCAGTATGGGCAGGTCCTCTTTGCGCCAGCGTTTCAGCGCAGGATCGTATTCTTCGGGTTCTTGCAGGGTCACAAGGTGACCGAATGCCCAGCTGACTATATATTTGTCGTTGTAGAGAAAATCGTTCCCCTGTTTTTGGTCGCATTTGAGTACACGGGCTATATCACGCCCGACAGAGGGTTTTTCGGCTATAATAAGTTGTTTCATATTGTTCCCTTATCTGTTTTGTATTTCTATAAAAAAAGGTGTGTTCAGACACACCGCAGACGGTAAGATTTTGTTATATTTATTATACCCAAAACAGCCTCGAATGTCAAATATTTTTGCCCGAACGGCTTTTTTTGTCAAATGATCGCAGCAAAAAACTTTTTTTATTGTAATTATACAAAGTATGTGGTATAATCTAACCGATGACATTTCAAAAAAATTATTAAGGTGATGAAAAGTGAATATTATTGTTGTCGGCTGCGGCAAAGTCGGTTATGCGCTGGCGGAGCAGCTGAACAAAGAAAATCATGAGATAACGGTCATAGATTCAAATGCGTCAAAGCTTGACCGGCTGATGTCCGAGCTTGATATACAGGGCTGCTCGGGCAACGGTTCAAGCCTGAAAACATTGCATAATGCAGGCATCAAAAAAACAGACCTGCTTATTGCCGTTACAAATAAGGACGAAACGAATCTGCTGAGCTGCCTTATCGCAAGAAAGGCGGGCAACTGCCGTACAATAGCGCGTGTGCGCGACTTTAATTATTACGAAGAGATAAATTTCATAAAAGAGGAACTGGGTCTGTCTATGTATGTCAACCCCGAATTTGAATCTGCGCGTGAGATAGCGCGGCTTTTGCAGGTGCCGTCGGCTGCCGAGCTGGACGTGTTTGCAAGGGGCAGGGTCAATATGATAGGCATAAGGGTCGGTGACAGCTCTCCGATGGACGGCGTAAAAATGCAGGACATTCGTTCGCGTATAAGCGAAAATATACTGGTCTGCATAATCGAGCGCGGCGACGAAGTTATAATACCAAAAGGCGGCGATGTCGCACTTGCGGGCGATAAAATATCCTTTGTCGTACCCGTTACGGAAATGTCGGGCGTGCTGCAAAAAATGGGCGTTGTGTCCAAAACGGTAAAAAACGTTACGATAGCGGGCGGAGGTTCTATAGCCGTGTATCTTGCAAAAATGCTGAAACAAGCAAGAATGCAGGTAAAAATAATCGAACGTGACAAAGCAAGGTGTGAGCTTTTGAGCGAGCAATTGCCGGGTGTCATGGTAATAAACGGCGACGCCACCGACCAAGAGCTTTTGGGAGAAGAGGGCATTGCGACCACGGACGCCTTTGTCAGCCTTACGAATATGGACGAGGAAAATATAATGCTCTCCATGTATGCCAACGAAATTTCCGATGCAAAGCTGATAACAAAGGTCAACAGGATAACTTTTAACAACGTTATAAAAAAACTGCCTATAGGCAGCGTAATAAGCCCCAAAAATATAATTGCCGAAAGAATAATACGCTATGTGCGTTCGCTGCAAAATTCGCTTGGCAGCAATGTTGCGGCGCTTTACCGCCTGAATGACAGGGTTGAGGCTCTTGAATTTAACGTCAAGGATACACTCAAAAACAAAGGTCTGATCGACAAGCCTATAATGGAGCTGAATATAAGAAAAGATGCGCTTGTATGCGCCATAAACCGCAAGGGCAAGTTTTTCACACCTTCCGGCAAGGACAGCATACAGACGGGCGACAGCGTTATAGTCGTTACAACGTCGATGGGGCTTGAAGATCTCAGTCAGATAATCGAGGATTGATAGAAAAATGAATTATGGGTTCATAAAGTTCATAATAGGCTGCGTTATCAAGGTGGAGGCGTTGTTTATGCTGCTGCCGGGGATAACCGCCGTTATATACGGTGAAAAAACGGGGCTGATATTCTTCCCCTGCGCGGCGGTCTTCTTTGCCATAGGTCACCTTATTTCATACAAAAAACCGAAAGAGCCGCAGTTTTACGCAAGGGAAGGCTTTGTTGTGGTTTCGCTCAGCTGGATAGTGATGAGCGCCGCAGGCGCGCTGCCTTTTGTTATAGGCAAAATAATACCCGACCCCGTTGACGCGCTTTTTGAGGTGGTATCGGGCTTTACCACAACGGGCGCAAGCATACTGTCGAATGTCGAGCTGCTGCCCAAGTCGTTTTTGTTCTGGCGCAGTTTTACGCATTGGCTGGGCGGTATGGGCATACTGGTCTTTATACTTGTACTGTTGCCGATAGCGGGCGGACAGAGCATACATCTTATCCGCGCGGAATCCACCGGACCGCAGATAGGCAAACTTGTGCCGCGAATGCAGAGAACGGCAAAATATCTCTACGGTATGTATCTGAGTATGTCGCTGTTGATGCTGGCTATACTGCTTTTGTTCGGTATGCCGCTGTTTGACGCGCTTTGTGATGTGTTCGGCACGGCGGGTACGGGCGGTTTCGGCGTCAGAGCGGACAGCATGGGCGGTTACAGCAATGCCATACAGAATATTACAACAATTTTTATGCTGCTTTTCGGCATAAATTTCAACTTTTTCTTTTTATTATCCGCAAAAAGGTACAAAGAGGCTTTTGCAATGGAGGAAGTCAGGTGGTATTTTGTGATATACCTGCTTGCCTGCCTTGGTATCTGGCTGAATATGCGGACTGTCGGGGGCGAAGAAGCGCCCGATATACACCATGTGGCGTTTCAGGTGTCGTCTATAATGACAAGTACGGGCTATTCAACGGTCGATTTTGACCACTGGCCCGTGTTTGCAAAGACCGTGCTGGTCGGTATAATGTTTACGGGCGCTTGCGCGGGCAGTACCGGCGGCGGACTTAAAGTCGCAAGATTTGTGCTTTATGCAAAGCAGCTGCATATAAAAATGTCGGCTTTGCTGCATCCGCGCAGTGTCAAGGTGGTCATGCTTGACGGGCATAAGGTCGACAATGAGGTGCTGCATACGGCGAATGTACTGTTTTTTGTATATTCGGTGATATTTGCCGTTTCGGTATTTATACTTGCGTGGGATAATATGGATTTTGAAACGAATTTTACGGCGGTAGCCGCAACTTTGAACAATATAGGTCCGGGGCTTGGGAAAGTCGGTCCTGCCTGTAATTTTTCGGGATATTCGGCTTTATCCAAGGTCGTAATGATATTTGATATGCTTGCGGGCAGGCTGGAGGTATATCCGATGCTTGTGCTGCTTGCGCCTGCGACATGGCGGAAAAACGGTTGATGTTTCGGACATATTTGCAGAAATGAGGAATGATAATTGAGAAAACTTATACAGTTTAAGAATATCGTAAAGGAGTTTGACGGTCAGCTCGTTCTGAAAGGCATAAACCTGGATATTTACGAAAACGAATTTGTTACCCTGCTTGGACCGAGCGGCTGCGGCAAAACGACGCTTTTGCGTATATTGGGCGGCTTTTTGGACGCCACCGAAGGGGAATTGCTGTTTGATGGCAAAGATATACTTTCCGTACCGGCATACAAACGCGAGATAAACACGGTCTTTCAGAAATATGCGCTGTTTCCGCACCTGAATGTCTATGATAACATCGCTTTCGGGCTGAAAATAAAAAAAGAGCCGAAAGACATTATCGAGCAGAAGGTCATGCGTATGCTGAAACTTGTGAATCTTGAAGAATACCGCAAACGCTCTGTCACCGAAATGAGCGGCGGTCAGCAGCAGCGTGTCGCCATAGCGCGCGCACTTGTAAACGAGCCGAAAGTTTTGCTGTTGGACGAACCGTTGGGCGCTCTCGATCTTAAACTGCGCAAAGAAATGCAGATGGAATTGAAAAAAATACAAAAGGAAGTCGGCATAACCTTTATTTTTGTCACCCACGACCAGGAGGAAGCTCTCACCATGTCCGACAAGATCGTTGTTATGCGTTCGGGCGAGATACTTCAGACAGGCACGCCGACTAACATATACAATGAGCCTAAAAATCGCTTTGTTGCAAATTTTATAGGCGAAAGCAATATTATAGAAGGCGTTATGAAAGCCGACAGACGAGTTATGTTTGAAGATAAGATATTTGAATGTGTGGATTCGGGCTTTGAAACGGACGAGCCTGTCGAGGTCGTTATACGCCCCGAGGACCTGGATATTGTGGGCTTTAACAAGGGCAAGCTGAACGGTACCGTAAGGTCTGTTCTGTTTAAAGGCGTGCATTATGAAACCGTGGTCGAAACACGCAGCGGAACGAGCATTACCGTTGAAATGACCGTATCCGACAGTAAACCCGTTGTAAATCAATCGGCTGACGAGGAAATGAGCGCAAACGACTTTTATCTTGATATAAGCGACATAGCCGAGCTTACAAAGGCGGATATAATCGCCCGCGCCGACGCACAGGCATGGAAAAGCTCAACCGATGAGCTTGTTTCAA
>CANRCU010000186.1 GCA_947629215.1 uncultured Clostridia bacterium | reverse complement strand
TTCAAAATTGGTATCATAGAATAATACTTTCATAACTTCTCCTTTGAATTTATTAGTTTACTATTTGTTATAAAAAACAGCAAACTAATAGTAACATATATTTGACCGGATTGCAAGAACTTTTTTAAAAAATTTTTCGACAAAATTTTACAATTGTTAATCTGAGCTAAACTCGACAGCATTATATCCATAAGAGTATATCAAGTCCTGTCCAATAAACAAAAAGTAGACAAAAATTAGGTTATATGCTATAATAAATTAAATTAAAAAAAAGTTGTGGTTTTAAATTAATTATGATCCGGATAAAAAAGGGGGTGAATGATATATGATAGAGTACTATTTGCGTTTTGACGTTATTTTAGTTCCGATCGTTGCTATAATCTCTGTTAATATACTGAAAAAATATTTTACCTTAGATTTATTAAAGAAAATATGGATATGTAAATTAATTCAAAATTTAATTATAGCTTTTTATGCTCTTGATCCTTACGACGGACTTGCAAGTATGTTAGAAACAGTTGCCACATGGAGTTATTATTTAGAATCTTTGAAAGTGCTATCCTTTTTCTTTATTCCAATAGGTATAATAACATCTGTTTATTTCATTAAAGAACTTACTATACAAGACAAGATAGGATTGTTTATATTTACGATCGTACCTTTTATTGATATGATCATCTTATCTGCTATTCTGTTTGTAAGATATATATCAGAAACTACTAAAAAATATTTAAAAAACATAAATAAAAAGTATTGAAACAATTCGGTATATACTCCATATAGTAACACGATATTATGTATTTTTGGTGTAAATCGCATACATCAGTAAGTACCCAACCGCCTAAAGAGGTGTAGACTTACCTGTCGATTAAAATAAATTTTTCTCGGGTATTATAAAATTTTCCAAACAGATTTTACCTTTACTATCGACAAAAGTTTTGTCTACACTACTCTTTTTAACACATAATGCCAAACATATGATATATTTTAGAAGTAACTGTCATTATTGTAATTTATTCCCTTGATTTATACGCACTATTGACGGAGCAACAATTTTCTGTTTCTTTCTTCCGCATTCTTTTTTATCTCATTGATAACGGATATATATTCATCGCTATCACCCGTATTTGTTTTTTCAAGTTCTCCAATCAGCTCGGCAATTCTTGTTTCAAGTTTTTTGACGCTGCTATCGGACTTAACAGGGCTTGAATGAATAAGGTCGTATATTGTTTCGACTTTTTTGCGCAGTTCTTTGTCGGTTGTATTGTTTTCTATACTTTTGAGTCGAGATGAACAGTTCCTTACATACTCCAGTTCGGTTTCATGTTTTTGGATAGAGTCTGCGGTATTCTCGTTTGCTATAAGCTGAGCAACAAGCATAATACCGTATATGCCTGCCAATACCGTATTAACAGCTATGCATATTTTACTGTTGCTGAAATTTATTGATATAAATACCACATTTATAACAAAGACCATTATAAAATATACGGAAGATACAAGATAAACAGCAAAACCGAAAATATCCGTCCTGCTGCAATTTCTGAGCAAAAACGGAGTAATTATAAGCATCAGATATGCAAAGTGTATAAACACATACGCTATCCATGCAGATAACTCGTGTTTTGTTCCTCCCAAAACAAAAAATAATACATTAAACACGACAAGAAAAATAAGATCCAAAATTATCCACAAGATATTTTTTCTGTTCATTTGTATAACCTCACATTCTGCTTAGTATTTCCGCTTTTTTGGCATCAAAATCGTTTTGGTCTATAAGTCCGGCATCAAGCAAATTTTTCAGCTTGCTCAAGACTTCTACGGGATCGGTCGTATCTTCGGATTTATCCGCAGAAGAATTTATAATATTTGCTGTCATATCCGAAAACATTTTCCCTGCAGTGATACCAATGCCTAATTCCGCACCGACCATACCCATACTGCCGCCGGGATTTCGTGCCATATCTCCCATAATATTTACAGCCTGTTGTCTGCCCCAATCTTCACCGAGTATATTTATAGTCTGTTTCTCACCCTGAGCCAGTTTCATTTTGCTGACCGAGGCAATCTGAGCCATATCTATTTCATCATATTTGCTGTCGTCTATATCAAGCCCGGAAAGTGAAAACGAAACGCAACTCAGACCGTAATCCCCGACAATTTTATCTATGTCGGGTTCGATACTGTCCGAAAGCTCGTCTATATAGGCATCTATACCTATAAGCTCACTATCAAGTGCATTTAAAAATCTTGAAACGACAGATTTGATCTTACCTTGAAATTCGGATGCAAAATAACTGTACAGGTTTTCCGGTGTCTGAAAGTTTACATTGCTGCCGATAAGTTTTTCAAGCAGTTTTGCGGGATTCTCTATCCTAAATTTATAAGCGCCTCTTGCCCTTGCATCGGTTCTGATGCCCCAGACTTTATCTCTGACCTGTATCGGTGTTTCCGTTCCCCACTTCAACTCCTTGCTGTCGGCTTTTCTTACAAAATAAACAACGCAGTTAAAAGAGCTTACACCGCCGCTTGCGGCATTGCGCAGTCGGCTTATAAAAGGATAATTTTCGGTTGAAAGGCGATATGTACCGTTTTCAAAGGTCTGTTCCACCGTTCCGTTCTTTACAAAAAAAGCTACCTCGCCCGGCATTACCACAAGTGTGGAATTTGTATTGAAATCTTCTTCCGGTTGTTTATAAATAAGAAAATTTTCAGGCGCTGTATTTTTTATCACGTTAACAAAATGTTTGTCATTTGCATTCTTGCCAAATAAGCTCATAAGACTTGTCCTCCTTTTGTTTTTATATGGATACCCCCGAAAATTTTTACATTTTTTTCTCACGCAGTTTTTGCTGCATTGCGCTTACAAATGTTTTGGCAGATTTACTTTTCCCTGTTATATATTCAATATTCTTTCCTCCCTTAGTGTTTAAAGTAAAGGAATCGCCGTTATTTTCAATATTTGTAACATCTCTATAAAAATATTCATCGGTTTTTTCTTCTTTTGTACCATAAACTATATCAAAAACACAGGAATATACAAACAATTGCGTATCGCTTGAAAACATCCAGTCTGCTTCATACTTGCCTGAGCGCAGCAACCCGTCCTGTCTGCCGAATGTGCAATCCTCATAACTGCTTATCAGAAATCTTCCTGCGAATATAGGTTCTACTTCACAAATTTCATCCTCATCCACACCTATCATATCTATGGCTTTTTGTTTAAGTTCGTCAATATCGACCATTCCTGCAACTATATTGTCAAATTCTCTGTCTTTCATTTTGAAAAACACCATATCTTTACCGTAAATATATCTTATAAGTTTTTGCCCCATTTCCTTTTTCAATATATCTAAATTCTGTATAAGAAAAGGTATAATGACTTTCAACAGCAGAGCTTTAAACAAAAAAAACAGAACAAATCCTACCGGTATGACCAAAAGAGGGGATTCATATATAGCCGAAACTGTTTTGCTTGCGATTGTATATATCACAGCTATCATAACTATTACAGCTATTATTCTGGCTATGTCGTGTATTCGCCTTATTATCTTTTCCTGATTTTCATTTTTACCTATCAATAGATCACATATAAATATATCGCGAAAAAATTTTATGCGAAACAAAATTACCTCAATAATAATTATAATTGCATATACCATGTTGCCGATTCTCCTATCAAAGTTTATTACGTTATATCATTTGTTTTATTTATATACAGTTGCTAATCGGGCTTTTATCCGAAAGCGTCGGGAACAGGCACAGAAAGTATCTCGAACAGCCGCTCTTTGTCATAAACGGTATACCCCGCTTCGTTTGCTTTTAAAAAAAGTTCTTCCCATGTAGGTTCGGTATTGTATTTTTTTCTGTAAAAATAATCATATTTTATGTATGCATAAAAGTAATAATATATCCCCTTTGGTTCTATAGCAAGGGCTGCATTTATGTATTCTTCTATTTTGTTTATTGATGCCCGCGGCGTCATAAATGCCTTTTTGCCCTTTAAAAGACATATTGCGCCATAGAAAAAAGTTTCCGAATTATCAAAATTATCCTCCATGGCTTTTTCAAACGCCTGTTGAGCTTTATCATATAATTTAAGTTTTAAAAAGCACATTGCGGCGGAATTGTTTAACACCCGATTGTCCGGCGTTTCGCTCAATGCTTTTTTATATGCGCCCGCATACTTGTTTACCATAGCTGCGGGCATTGAATATACACTGTTGAATGTTGAGATTACAACAGGTTTATGACAATACTCACATTCCGTTTGACCAATGGCGACCCTTGCACCGCAGCCCGAACACTTCAGTTCCACTACTCTTTCTTCCATTATTTTTATTCCCCTTCTTATCCGATAATTGAAGTAAAGATAAAGTCATATATTTGCATAAAACTTTGCTCTTTTAAAGCAATAGTTAATAGTTATGCTAATGTATAGGTTTTGATACAACTTTTTTTACATTTCAAACATGCCAAAATTATTGACATTTCGACAAAAAATTGATATAATACGGTTGATATAATTGTCATATATGTACAGTGATGAAAAACTATACTTTTTCATGATTTTTATACAAAAAATCCCATATTCATATGAGCTTGTCCCGTTTCAAGTCATTCATCATCCTATAAAACGTACATCTTCCGCAGCCTATCCGTTTCATCGCCTCATTTATTGTGATCATTCGCATTCTGTACTGTCTGTATATATCTATATAATCGGCCGCATAAAACCGTATCGGTCTGCCGAATTTCACTCCTTTGGCTTTGGCTATTGCAATGCCCTCCGATTGTCTTTGACGTATAATGACACGTTCGTTTTCGGCTACATA
>CANRCU010000185.1 GCA_947629215.1 uncultured Clostridia bacterium | reverse complement strand
TCTTATGGTTGCGGTTTATAGCAAAAGCTATGAGGATTAAAAAAAATAAAATAAGGGGTTGACAAATTCAGCCCCTTATGATATGATAAGATCATCAAAAGAAAGAGAGGTAAACAAAATGAAAAAATCTATGATTATAAAAATGGCAATGGCGTATATGAAGATAATAGACAATCCTTTGCAGGATACGCATTTGCTGAGTGTGCTTTTCAGCCCTGTTTACGCTCTTACGCCCGACGAGCTTGTAAGGCTGACCGACAGAAAAAACAAATATCTGTACGAGAGCGCAAAACAATATGTGGACAGCAATGAAGACAGCCTTTCCGAAAAATTAAAGAGATTTTTTGCTGAGTTGGATATTTTCAGGCAATATTCAAAACTGCTTATGCCCGTTGAAGAACTGCTGCGCGAGATATTTGACCGCACGGGACTTTATAATTATGCAGGGCTGCTTTCGGCAGGCGAGCAGCGCAGGAAAAACCTGGACAGGCTGCTTTCGCTGGCGGCTTGGTTTGACGCCAACAGACAGGGCGGTATATGCGCTTTCAATGTTTATCTTGACGAGCTTGCTCAAACAAATGTCAGGGAAAGAGCAGCCATAACATCACAGACAAACAGTGTTACCATAATGACGATGCATCAGAGCAAGGGTCTGGAATTTCCTGTTGTTTTTATTCCGCAGCTATGCAGCAGGTTCAGACAAAATTCCGGCGGAAGGATGCAGAAGAAAAACGAGGTAAGAAATAACCCGAATATTGCGCTTGACCGTAAACTTGGCATAGGCTTGCGCCTTATAGACCCCGAAAAACGTACAATTTCAAATACGCTGACAAATCTTTGTATAGAAAACAGCAAAGAGCTTGACGAATTACAGGAGAATCTGCGCCTTTTATATGTTGCAATGACACGCGCAAGCGAAAAACTTTATATGGTGGGTGCTTGCTACGGTAAGGCTGTTACGGAAAGGTGTATGAGTTATCTTAATTATGAAAAACAGCTTTTGCCGACGGGTTTTATGCAGACGGCAGCCTATTATATGGAGTGGCTGCTTACCGCCCTTGCCCGCAGCAACAGACAAACAGCGCTTAAACTTATAGATGAACCGCTTTGTTATAACAGCTTTATAAACGATTTTGATTTTAACTGTTTGTATTCTTATTACGACAAAGAAAATTTTGATACTTTATTGAGCGATGAAACGTCGGATAAGCCGACTTCGCAGGATATAGAAGATATATTTGCAAAGCTTGACGCCTATGAAACGGATAAAAACCCCGTTTCGGATATACTCGATAGGGTCTATCCTTACGCACGCACGGCATTGCTGCCGAGCAAGACATCAATTTCTGAAATAAAGCACAGGTATATTGACGAAATGGAGGATGCAGAACAGTTCGTTACCGAATATACCGGCGAATATACACGCCCGGTCATCAATGCCGGGGAAAAAATGAACGGTGCTTTGCACGGAACGATATATCATACTTTTATGGAAAACATTGATTTTAAGATAAAAACGCGCGAGCAGATAGAAGAATATAAAAAAGAGCTTGTGAAAAAAGGCATTTTTAACGAAAAAGAAGTTGCTGTTGTGAATACAGACAAAATATATAAGTTCCTCAACAGCGATATATGCAGGCGAATAGCCGATTCGGCAGAGGTTGACAGGGAAATTGCCTTTACGCTCGGGCTTACCCCCTATGAGGTCTATAATGACGAAATTTATAAAGATGACAAAGAGCTTATCCATGTTGACGGAGTTATCGACCTTTATTTTGAAGAAAACGACGGAGTAGTGCTGATAGACTATAAAACAGACCATATAGAGAACGGCGACTTCGGCTGTATAATGAAAAAATACGAGATACAGCTGAAACTTTATGCCGAGGCAATAGAACGCGCAACCGGCAAACGAGTTAAAGAACGCGGGCTTTATCTTTTCGGTATTGACGAGATGAAGTTTTACAAATAATTTTTGGCTTTCACATACGGTATTGACTTTTACTGTTTGTGAAAGTCTTTTTTATTTTGAAAAACATGTATATTTTATGCCCGAACGGTAAAAACTGTTAACGGGTGATGATAATGAAAGTCAGCAGACAACTCAAAGACAATATAAACTATTTGCAGTCAAGGTTTGAAAATTGCGGGGATATAGTGTCACGCACCTTCGGTTCGGGTACAGACAGGCGGATAAATGTCTACATAACCTATTTTGACGATCTGGCGGACAGGGATATGATAGAGTCGCAGGTCATACACGGGCTTATGGTCGATGTCTGTCTGAACGGTACAAGAGAGGACGATACGTCACAACTGCTGAAAAACGCTCTTATAACAGCCGATTATAAGGAATATGAAGAGCTTACCGAAGCCGCCGACGAGGTGCTTGCAGGTAACACTTTGCTTGTTGCAGACGATTATGACAAGGCGGTAGTTATTTCTTCAAAAAAGATACCGAGCCGCGGTGTCAATAAACCCGAAACGGAAATAGCGGTGCAAGGTCCGCAGGATTCGTTTACCGAGTCTATGCGTACAAATACCGTGCTTATCCGCAGGCGCATAAGAGACCACAGATTAAAATGCATACAGCTTAAAGTCGGCAAAAGAACAAATACCGATATAAGCATAATGTATATAGAGGACATAGCGGAAAAAAGTGTTGTGCGTGAGGTAGAAAGGCGGCTTAAAAGCATCGACCCCGACAGTATACTCGACAGCGGTTATATCGAGCAGTATATTCAAGAAAACAAACTGACACCTTTTCCGCAGACACAGCTGACAGAACGCCCCGATAAGGCGGCGGCAGGGATATTGGAGGGGCGTGTGGC
This sequence comes from uncultured Clostridia bacterium, assembly GCA_947629215.1. Lineage (GTDB taxonomy): Bacteria > Bacillota > Clostridia > Lachnospirales > CAG-274 > RGIG4310. Next base: position 2,023 of record CANRCU010000185.1, on the reverse strand, counting down.
CGTTGTGGTGGATAATTCACCGTTTGTAGTGCTGCTGCCCGTGGTGCTGATGAGTTTTTATCAGGCGTCTGAAGATTATTACCAGCGTTGGGAGATAGCAAGTTTTATCAGAGCTTTGCGTATAGTGGCAGGTTTTCTTGCTTTTTCGCTGCCCGGGCTGTATGCTGCGGTAACGTTGTACAACCCGTCAATGCTGCCGCTTGATCTTATGCTTCACCTTGCAGGCGCAAGAAAGGGTGTGCCGCTGCCGACAATGGCAGAACTTATCGGTATGGAGATCGCTTTTGAAACACTGCGTGAGGCAAGTATAAGGCTGCCTGCTGCAGTCGGCGGCACTTTGGGCATAATAGGCGGTATAATAATAGGTCAGGCGGCAGTCGAAGCGGGGCTTATAAGCCCTATGGTGGTCATAGTTGTGTCGTTTACGGGCATATGCAGTTTTGCAATACCCGACCAGTCGCTTGTTTCGGCATACCGCCTTATAAAATACGGCATCATATTTATGAGCGGCATATTCGGGATATACGGTTTTGCATTGTCGCTTCTGACGGTGCTTATACACATCACTTCGCTTGAAAGTTTCGGTGTGCCTTATATATATCCGTTCGGCAAAAACAGAGGTTTAAAATGCTCATTCAAAGACAGCGTAATAAGGCTGCCGCTTGAACTTCAAAAAGGCAAATCGACGTTTTCCGCCGCAAAGGAGGCAGAGGATATATGACCGTATCACAGTATAACAGAACGCTTATATTAAGTATTTTGGGTGCAGGGCTTTTATGTGTGCCGAATATTGCCGTAGGCGGCAACTATATTTCGGCGGTGTTGGGCGTTATAACGGGCGTTTTATTGGCTTTTCTGGCAAATGGAGTTTTTGTTGAGAGTAAATTTCTGTATTTTTTGTATTTTATAAAAACCTTAGTTGTTACAGCGATGTTTTTGAGAATATTTTCGGATATGATCTCAATGACGCTGTTGAGAGATACGAGCGCGGCGGTGATAGGAGCGGCTATGATATTGACTGCGCTTTACGGCAGCGGCAAAGACAGCGCCGCAAGAGGAAGAATGGCTCAGCTGACGGCATTTTTTGTTGTGTTTTCGCTTTCGGCAAGTATATTGCTCTCGTTGAAAAACGCTGATATTTCAAGGCTTTTTGAAATAAATACCGACAAAAAGACAGTATTTTATGGGATATTGGCGGGGTTTACGGTCTTTCCTGCGGAGCAGAGATATTTTGAAAACGGAAAAATTACTTTTAAAGCCGTAAGAACCGTTATTGTAAGCGGCGCAGTGATAACGGCTGCGGTAGTTGCAAGACAGCTTTGTTTTAACACGGTATCCGAGTTTCCGATAATAGATCTGGCTTATAACGGCAGTTTTTCCGGCACTGTGGCAAGGCATATGGAGGGTTTCCTTATATTGTGTATAACTGCGCCCGTATATTTCCTTATGGGAACACAGCTTTTTTGCGCAGGTAAAGCGTTTGAAAAAGTGTTCTGCAAAAAATACGGTCATATAATTGCCGCTTTGTCGGTCTTTATTCTTAGTTTGATACCGCAGACTCTTGAACAGACGCGAGCGGTGCTTTATACCGCGCTTATTGCGGGAGGCGCTGTTTTTCTTTTTGCCGTACCCGTATTTTACAGGCTTTGCGGTTTTGCTGCAGGTAAAATGACGCTTTTGGGGCTTGTTACGGTCATATTATTGACAGGCTGTACGGGCGTGGAACCCGAAGAAAGAGAGTATATTACGGGTATGTTTGTCGGTGATAAAAAAATAACGCTTGCGGCTGCAAAACTCAGCGAAAACGGCACGGAAATGACGGAGAGCGTCTATTACGACGGCAGCGGCAAAACCTATGCGGACGCTTTGCACGATGTTGACAGCCGCACGGGAAAGCCGATATATATGGGGCATATACTGCTTTGTGCAATAGAAAAAACAGCGATAAGCAAAGAAAAACTCTGCGACCTGATAACGCTTTTTCAAAATGACGACGAACTTGGCAGCGGGGTAGCGGTGATAG
>CANRCU010000184.1 GCA_947629215.1 uncultured Clostridia bacterium | reverse complement strand
GTTTATCTCAAGTACCTTGCTGTAACCGTTTGTTACGCCCTCTACCATATTGGCGATAAGCGTTCTTGTTAAGCCGTGTAAGGATTTGTATCTTTTAAGATCGCTCGGGCGTGTAACAACAACTTCGGCGCCCTCGACCTTTACTGTTAAATCGTCTACCAACTTGCGTGTTAAAGTACCCTTGGGACCTTTTACCGTTATCACATTGCCTTCTGCAAGGTCAACTGTTACACCGGCAGGAATGGCAACGGGTAATTTACCTATTCTTGACATTTTCCTGACCTCCTCAGATTACCAGACATAGGCGATAACTTCGCCGCCCACACCAAGTTTTCTGGCTTCTTTGTCTGTGATAACGCCCTTGTTGGTGGAAACGATCGCAGTACCCATACCGCCCAGAACTCTCGGCATTTCGTCTTTATTTGCATAAACTCTAAGACCCGGTTTGGATATTCTCTTTATACCGGAAATTACCTTTTCGTTTTTATCTTTACCGTATTTTAATGTGATGCGCATAGTTTTCTTTACGCCGTCTTCAATTATCTCGTAACCCTTAACGTAACCTTCGTTTGTTAAGATGTCTGCGATAGCGACTTTCATCTTGCTTGAAGGAACGTCCACTGTGTCATGCTTAGCAGTATTTGCGTTTCTTATTCTTGTAAGCATATCTGCGATAGGATCGCTCATTGACATTAAAAAAACCTCCTTTCAATTATCGGCTGATTACCAGCTTGCCTTTTTAACACCGGGGATTTGACCTTTGTAAGCTAATTCGCGGAAACATACTCTGCAAATACCGAATTTTCTTAAAACCGAATGCGGTCTGCCGCAAATACGGCAGCGTGTATATGCCTGGGTCGAAAACTTTGCTTTTCCGGCCTGCTTAACTTTCATGGATGTTTTAGCCATAACCTGTTTCTCCTCCCTTATTTCTTAAACGGCATACCGAATAATCTGAGCAGCTCTCTTGCTTCCTCGTCGGTATTGGCAGTCGTTACAAATATTATATCCATACCTCTTATCTTGTCGATCTTGTCGTAGCGAATTTCGGGGAACATAAGTTGTTCCTTAACGCCTAAGGTATAGTTGCCTCTGCCGTCGAAGGACTCTGCGCTCACGCCGCGGAAGTCACGAACTCGCGGAAGCGCAAGATTGATGAGCCTGTTTACAAAGCTGTACATCTTTTCGCCCCTTAAAGTCACCTTGCAGCCGATAGGCATACCTGCGCGCAGTTTGAATGCTGCGATGGATTTTTTTGCTTTTGTTACGATAGGCTTCTGACCCGAAATGATAGTCATATCATTAACGGCGCTCTCTATTGCCTTTGCGTTTTCTTTAGCCTCGCCAAGACCCATATTTATAACAACTTTTTCGATCTTGGGAACTTCCATTTTATTTTTATATGAGAACTTTTTGATCATTGCGTCAACGATCTCTTTCTCATAGTATTCTCTTAATGCGTTCATGGTTTACCTCCCGTTCAGTCAATCAAGTCGCCCGACGGCTTTGCAATACGTTTTTTGACCTTTTTGCCGTCAACAACTTCAACAGTGTAACCTATTCTTACAGGCTTGCCCTTGTAAAGATACATTACGTTCGATGCATCAAGCGGGGCTGCAACGGACTGAATACCGCCTGCCTGCTGAGCGCTGGGCTTAACGTGTTTTTTAACAATGTTAACGCCTTCAACGATGACCTTGTTGTCTTTTGCAACAAGCACTTTGCCCTGCTCGCCTTTGCACTTGCCTGCGATTACCTGAACTTTATCGCCCTTTTTTATCTTCATTGAAGCTACCTCCTTACAATACTTCGGGAGCAAGAGATAATATCTTCATATACTGCTTTTCACGAAGCTCTCTTGCGACCGGCCCGAAGATACGGGTACCTCTGGGGTTCTTATCATCTTTTATAATAACTGCGGCATTTTCGTCAAATTTGATATATGAGCCGTCCGGTCTTGCAACGCCCTTAACCGTGCGCACAACAACAGCCTTAACGACCTCACCTTTTTTTACAACGCCGCCGGGTGTTGCATCTTTGACCGTAGCAACGATAACATCACCGATATTTGCATATCTTCTTGTCGAGCCACCCAAAACTCTGATACATAAAAGCTCTTTGGCGCCTGAATTATCGGCAACGACTAATCTGCTTTCCTGCTGGATCATATTACTATTCCTCCTTGTCCGGGAAAATTACTTAACCTTTTCAACAACAGACACAAGACGCCATCTCTTGTCCTTTGACAGAGGTCTTGTTTCCATAACTTTAACACGGTCGCCTATCTGGCATTCGTTGTTTTCGTCATGAGCCTTGAGCTTGTAAGTTGTTTTCACTATCTTTTTATATAAGGGATGTCTTACATTATTTTCAACAGCCACAACAATAGTTTTGTCCATCTTGTTGCTGACGACCTTACCTATCCTTGTTTTACGAAGATTTCTTTCCACTTAGATGTCCTCCTTCCGTGTCGGGCTATTACGCATTCTTCTTCTGAGTGATTATCGTCTGGATCCTTGCGATGTTTTTGCGAACTTCGCCTATCCTTGCGGTATTGCTCAGCTGATTTGTTGCATTCTGAAATCTTAAATTAAATAACTCTTTTTTAGCGTCAACCAAGTCCTGATTAAGCTCCTCAACGGTTTTGCTCCTGAGCTCTTCTACAAAATTCTTGCTTTTCATTATTTATCACCTTCCACTTCCAAATCGGCACGAGATACTATCTTGCACTTTATAGGCAGCTTATGCACAGCAAGACGCAAAGCCTCTCTTGCAATATCTTCACTGACGCCTGCTATCTCAAACATAACACGGCCGGGCTTTACAACAGCTACCCAATATTCGGGTGAACCTTTACCTGAACCCATTCGTGTTTCTGCGGGTTTTTCGGTTATAGGCTTGTCGGGAAATATTTTTATCCAAACTTTACCGCCACGTTTGATATATCTTGTCATAGCGATACGGGCTGCCTCTATCTGGTTGGAAGTGATCCAGCTTGGCTCCATCGCTACGATACCGTACTCACCGTAAGTTATCTTGTTGCCGCGCATAGCCTTGCCCGTCATACGGCCTCTGAACTGTTTACGTCTTTTAACTCTCTTAGGCATTAACATTACTCAACACTCCCTTCCTTTTTGTCTGCTTTCTTGGCAGGAAGAACTTCACCCTTGTAGATCCAGACTTTTACGCCGATCTTGCCGTATGTTGTGTTAGCCTCGGCAAAACCGTAGTCAATATCTGCTCTCAATGTCTGAAGCGGGATAGTGCCGTCATGATAGCTTTCGCTTCTTGCCATTTCCGCGCCGCCCAAACGACCCGAACATGTTGTTTTGATACCCTTTGCGCCGAACTTCATAGTCCTGCTCATAGCCGACTTCATAGCGCGACGGAATGTGATACGGTTTTCAAGCTGTTTTGCTATATCTTCCGCAACAAGCTGAGAATCAAGCTCGGGTTTCTTTATCTCCTCGATGTTTACAATAACTCTCTGTGCCGACATTTTGTCAAGCTGAGTGCTGAGTTCCTGGATAGCAGCACCGTTTCTGCCGATTATTATACCGGGCTTTGAGGTATAAATGGTTATTTTAACTCTTTCGTTGTTTCTTTCGATAGTTACCTTGGAAACACCCGAGTTTGCTAATTTATTCTTTATATAGGTTCTGAGCTGGTTATCCTCAACCAAAAAGTTTGCATAATCCTTTTTATCGGCATACCATGTTGAGTCCCAATCTTTGATGATACCGACTCTCAAACCATGTGGATTTACTTTCTGACCCATTTGGTTAAACCTCCTTATTTTTTAACATCTAAGTATATTGAAATGTGAGCGGTCTTTTTGTTGATCCTGTAAGCTCTGCCCTGTGCTCTCGGGCGTATTCTCTTGAGTGTCGGACCCTGGTTTGCAATCGCTTCTGCAACATACAAGCTGTTTACATCTAATTCCAAATTATTTTCTGCGTTAGCAACAGCAGATTTCAAAACCTTTTCAATTATCTCGGCAGCATATCTTGGTGAATATGCAAGTATACCCATTGCCTCACCTACGCTCTTACCTTTGATCTGGTTTAAAACTATTCTGGCCTTTGAATCGGAAACGCGAACATACTTAGCATGTGCCTGAGCACGTCTGTCTTTATGTTCTTCGTTTCTTTTCCTTTTTATCTGAGACCTGCTCTTGATTTTCTCTTCCATTTTAAGGCTCCTCCTTCCGAAAACGATTTGTTTGGGACAGGCAAAAAGCGCACTGCTTTCTGCTCTGTCCTTATTTTATACTGATTACCTTACTTTGGATTTCTTTTCGGCATCTTTGCCGTGACCGCGGTAAGTTCTTGTTAAAGCGAACTCGCCCAGCTTATGACCGACCATATCCTCTGTGATATATACGGGTACATGCTTTCTGCCGTCATGAACAGCTATCGTATGTCCGATCATTTCGGGGAATATCGTCGAACGGCGAGACCAAGTTTTTATAACATTTTTTGTATTTGCCTCGTTCTGTGCAACGACCTTTTTCATAAGGTGATCGTCACAGAAAGGACCTTTTTTAAGTGATCTGCTCATTTACCTGACCTCCAATTATTTGTTTCTGCGACGAATGATCATCTTATCGCTTGCCTTATGTTTCTTTCTTGTCTTGTAACCGAGAGCAGGCTTGCCCCAAGGTGTACAAGGTGCCGGACGACCTATAGGCGCACGACCTTCACCACCACCGTGAGGGTGATCGTTCGGGTTCATAACGGAACCTCTTACAGTAGGTCTTACACCCATGTGACGCTTTTTGCCCGCCTTGCCGATATTGACAAGCTCATGATCGCCGTTGCCGACAGCGCCTATTGTTGCGCGGCAGTCGATAGGAAGTAATCTCATTTCGCCGGAA
>CANRCU010000183.1 GCA_947629215.1 uncultured Clostridia bacterium | reverse complement strand
GGTAGATAGGTCGAAGGTGTAAGCATAGTAATATGTTGAGCTGATCGATACTAATAGATCGAGGGCTTGTCCTCAAAGAGAGAGGAAGGATAGAATGTCGAAGAGTTTTCAATATCAGTTTTGAGAGTATAAAAAACTTCCGGTGGCGATACGCTCGGGGGACACACCCGTTCCCATACCGAACACGACGGTTAAGACCCGAGCGGCCGATGATACTTAGCGGGGGACTGCTCGGGAAAGTAGGTGGCTGCCGGATCAAGAACCTTTAACCGAGAGGTAAGGTAGCATGCCGATGTGGCTCAATTGGCAGAGCAGCTGACTTGTAATCAGCAGGTTAACGGTTCGAGTCCGTTCATCGGCTTTTGCATAAAAAAGCAAAAGACTTTGTATGGTCCTTTAGCTCAGTTGGTTAGAGCATCCGGCTCATAACCGGACGGTCCTGGGTTCGAGTCCCAGAGGGACCACTTTAAAACAAAAAAATTTGGCTCGGTAGCTCAGCTGGTTAGAGCGCTGGCCTGTCACGCCAGAGGTCGAGGGTTCGAGCCCCTTCCGAGTCGCTTATCCAAAAGACTATCCGAAAAGGGTGGTCTTTTTGCTTTAAACAGATTTTACGGAATGCCTGAACTGTTTGAGGAATGATATTGTAGTAAAAAGCAGTGTTCAAGAAAGGGATAGAAATGAAAAACGTTATAATTATAGGGGCAGGTCCCGCAGGTCTGACAGCCGGGTATGAGCTTCTCAGACAGTCGAAAGGCGAATTTAAGGTAACTATACTTGAAGAAAGCAGCGCTATAGGCGGTATCTCACGCACGGTAAGATATAAAGGCAACCGCATGGATATAGGAGGACATCGTTTTTTCAGTAAAGATGACAGTGTTATGGACTGGTGGAAAAAAATGATGCCCATGCAGGGCAGCCCGTCATACGATGACAAGAAACTCGGCAGAGAAAAACAGCTTGCAAAGGGCGGTCCCGATCCCGAAAAAGAGGATAGGGTAATGCTTGTCAGACAAAGGGTGTCAAGAATATATTATCTGAAAAAGTTTTTTGATTATCCCGTCAGCATGAAATGGGAAACTATAAAAAACATGGGCTTTATGCGTACAATGAAAGCAGGCTTCAGTTATCTTGGCTCGCTTATTGTCAAAAAACCCGAAGACTGTCTTGAAAATTTTTATATAAATCGTTTCGGAAAAGTGCTGTATTCAATGTTTTTTGAAGGCTATACCGAAAAACTCTGGGGCAGACATCCGCGCGAAATATCGGCGGACTGGGGTTCCCAAAGGGTAAAAGGTCTGTCGATAACGGCTGTTTTAAAAGATATGCTCGGCAAACTTGTGCCGAATAAAAACAGAAAGGTCGAAACTTCGCTTATAGAGGAATTTATTTATCCCAAATACGGTCCGGGTCAGCTCTGGGAGACCGTTGCGGACGAGATACGCAAACTTGGCGGCGAAATAATAATGAATGCGTCTGTCAAGGGCATAAATAATGAAAACGGCGTTATCAAAAGTGTTGATTATATAAAAGACGGTACGAAAAATACCGCCGAGGCGGATATATTTATATCTTCAATGCCCGTTAAAGACCTGGTAGCAGGTATGAAAGACGTGCCGAAGGATATGGCTGAAATAGCCGCCGGTCTGCCTTATCGTGATTTTGTTACCGTAGGCTTGCTTGTTAAAAAGCTGAATTTGGTAAACGAAACAAAAATAAAGACTCTTTCGGATATTGTACCCGATTGCTGGATATATGTTCAGGATGTCGGCGTTAAACTGGGACGTATACAGATATTTAACAACTGGTCGCCGTATATGGTCGAAAGACCCGAAGATACGGTCTGGATCGGTCTTGAATATTTTTGCGACGAGGGTGACGATTTCTGGAATCTTTCGGATGAAGAGTGCGTAAAACTTGCGGTGGACGAGCTTGTAAAAATGGGCGTTGTAAATAAAAACGAGGTGCTTGACAGCCACAGAGAAAAGGTTAAGAAAGCATATCCCGCATATTTTGATACATATGACCGCATGGACGAGCTTATAAATTATCTTTCGGGTTTTGAAAATCTATATTGTGTCGGCAGGAACGGTCAGCACCGTTACAATAATATGGATCACTCAATGGTGACCTCGTTTGAAAGCGTTAAAAATATTATCGGCGGAAAAAAGACAAAAGAAAATATCTGGAATGTAAATACGGAAAAGGAATACCATGAAACAAAGCAGTGAAAATTTTTTGTCTGCGGATAAATGCAAAAAAAATATCGGTATTGCGGCGGCATTTGTTTTGATTGCCGCTGCATTCCTGTTTGTTGTGTATTATATTGTCGTGCCGGCAAAACTTGAATTTCACTCGGATTGCACGGATACGCTGATGTGGGCGCAGGCAGGCTATGATGCGGGCGGAATATATAACCCCGATTTTTACTATGCGGCTTTGCTGCCGTTCAGCACCGGGCTAATAATGCAGCTTTTTATAGGCATAACGGGCGTAAGTTATACAACGCACGCAATAGGTATGATCGCTTTTCTGATATTATTTTCGCTTGCGTTTATATTTATGCTTAAAGAGGCTGAATTTGGCAGTACCGAAATTGCCGTGTCATATTTTTTGCTGATATTTTTACTTAGCTCAAGCGAAAAACTCAGGGAAATATTCTGGGGGCATACCATATATTACAGCCTTGGGCTTTTGTTTTTGTTTACGGGGCTGGCTCTGCTGTTCGGTATAGTCGGCGCTGCCAAAAAGAATGACTTAGGTTTGGTTTTTAAGCTGAGATTGGGTATGCTTGGCGTTTTGTGCCTGCTTTCTTCATTGAACGGTATTCAGGCATTGACATTATGTATTTTGCCGATAATAGGCGCAGTCCTTGGATACGGTGTTTTAGATTTTGATAAAAAATTTTTTTCAAAGCAAACTAAAGGTATCATATTGTTGGCTGCCTTTGTTGCAGTTTGCGCGGCTTTTGGTCTGTATCTTGGCGAAAGCATGGCAGACGGGATAACGGCAGGTTATGAAAATGCATATTCAAAATTTACTCTGTCTTCCGAATGGAGCAAAAATGCGGACAAGCTGCCGACAGCCTGGCTCACGCTTTCGGGCGTGGATATTTCGGCTGAAGATGAGCTTGCCGATCCTGCGTCCGCAATAAATATAATAAGAATATTTTTTGAATGTATTGTTGCTGCTCTGCCGATATACCGCATATTTACATACGAAAAAATGAAACATTGGCAGACAAAAATGTTTTTTCTTGCCCATTGGATATGTATGGCGCTTATATTGGTTGGTTGGATATTCGGAAAGCTCAGCGCTGCAAATTGGCGGCTTACACCTGTGATATGCACATCTTACGTTTTTTTATAATGTTTGTCAAAGAACTGCTTGAGGATAAGCGTTATATGCGTTTCGGGGTGATACTTATGCTGTCAGCCGCTGTTTGTGCTGTCGGTTCAATGTTCGGGCTTATTGGTCTGGATACCGATTTTTCGGAATGTGAAAATGCCAAAAAAATAGAATTGCTTGAAAAATATAACTGTAAATACGGTTATGCGACATTCTGGAATGCAAATGCGCTGACCGTGTTGACGGGCGAAAAAATAAAAGTAAGAAGCATAAAAATAAGTGACGGTAAGGCAGAAAGATATAATTATCAGTCGCAAAAAAGCTGGTTTGCCGAACAGAAAGGCATTAACGAGTATTTTGTACTGCTTAGCAGTGACGAGTACGACGATATAGAAAGCGGAGACCCCGATTTTATAGAGTCCGCAAAAGATATATATGACGAGGGAGATTATTATATCCTTAAATTTGATGAAAATATTTTTTGACAGATAACGGACGGAAAGGGTAATATTATGGAAAAGGACAACAAAATACTCCCGACAGAAAATAAGGAAACAAAAAAAATGTCATTCCCCAAAGTCAATAAGGCAAAAACGACTGCCGTTGTGTCGGCTGTGGCTGCCGCTGCGGCATTTTTGCTTATAGTATACTATATACTGGTACCCGCAAAGCTTGAGTTTCACTCGGATTGCACCGATACGCTGATGTGGGCGCAGGCAGGCTATGAAGCAGGCGGGATATACAATCCCGATTTTTACTATGCGGCTTTGCTGCCGTTCAGCACAGGGCTTATAATGCAGCTTTTTATAGGTATAACGGGTGTAAGTTATACAACGCATGCAATAGGTATGATCGCTTTTCTGATATTGTTTTCGCTTGCGTTTATATTTATGCTCAAAGAAGCTGAGTTTGGCAATACCGAAGTTGCATTGTTATATTTTTTGTTGATTTTTTTACTTAGTGCAAATAAAACGCTCAGAGAAATATTCTGGGGACATACAATATATTACAGTTTAGGGCTTTTGTTTTTGTTTACGGGGCTGGCGCTGTTGTTTGGCATGATAAGAAAAGCTGCAAAGAAAAATTTCGGTGTGGGTTTCAGGGCAAGGCTTTATGCGCTTTGCGTTTTGTGTCTGCTTTCTTCGCTTAACGGTACTCAGGCACTGGCGCTGTTTATTTTTCCGGTCATAGGTGCGGTCTTTGGGTATGTTGTACTTGATTTTGACAGAAAACTGTCAAAAAAGCAAGCGATAGGTTTTATACTTTTATCTGTTGCAGTCATGATATGTGCAGGTAACGGTCTTATTTTGGGTGTTCGTTTGTCTAAGGGCATAACTGCAAGTTATGAAAATAGATATTTGACATTTGTTCCGTCCGAAAGATGGGGTAATAATGCGTTAAAACTGCTGACGTCATGGTTTACTGTTTCCGGTGTGGATATTGAAATCGATGATAAAATGACGGATGTTTCGTCCGTAATAAATATAATAAGGATATTCTTTGCGTGTATTGTTGCTGTGCTGCCGATATATCGTATATTTACATATGAAAAAATG
>CANRCU010000182.1 GCA_947629215.1 uncultured Clostridia bacterium | reverse complement strand
GCTTCGCAAAATCTCCACCTTACCCTTGACAACTTGCCTTGAGAAAAGTGTAACCTATCATTGACACCTTAACAAAACTCTTTCAGCAAAATTGAAAAAAACTCTTTTAATTTGATATATTTTATAGTATAATAAACTATGTATAGGTTTATGGTCGCGAAAAAAGCGCAAATAAAAACCTAAATAAAAAGCAAAAGAAGGTTGTAATATGAAAAGCATGACAGGTTATGGCAGAGGGGAAGCCTTGCAGTATGACAGGAAGTTTGTTGTGGAAATAAAATCCGTAAATCACAGATACAACGAAGTGACTGTCAAACTGCCAAGACCGATGATAATGTATGAGGATGCCGTAAAAAAAGTGGTGGGGCAGAAGGTTTTTCGCGGAAAGACCGATGTTCTTGTCGGCTTTGAAAGTTTTTCCGACGAGGATGTTTCAATAGAATTTAATAAGCCGCTTGCAGACGCATACATAAGGGTATTGGAGCAGATCAAAGAAAGATATGAGCTGGATCAGCCCATAAGACTTGACCTTGTGGCTAAATTTCCCGATGTGGTAACGGTCAACAAGGCGGTTTCGGCAGACAGCGGCGATAAGATATGGGCTTGTCTTGAAACGGCGCTGAAAGAGGCTGTCGCCTATGGTTGCCGAAGAGTACCGGCAAAGGCTGCTTGCAAGGCTGAAAGAAGCGGAAGAGCTGAATGTGGACGAGGGCAGATTGATAACAGAGGTGACCATATTTGCCGACAAAGCTTGTATAGACGAGGAAATAACACGTCTTTACAGCCATATCGAGCAGATGAAAAGTATTGTTGCCGAGAATGTGCCTGTCGGCAGAAAACTTGATTTTCTTGTGCAGGAGATGAACAGGGAGGTCAATACGATAGGCTCAAAATCGAACGACCTGGAAATAACCAACTGCGCCGTTGATTTGAAAAGCGAGATCGAAAAGATACGCGAACAGATACAAAATATCGAATGATGGTGGAGGTGTTGCAAATGAGCGGTTTTAAGCCTGTTAATATCGGTTTTAACAATGTTGTTATGGCAGGGCGTATAATTGCTGTGATAAGCCCCGAATCTGCGCCCGTGAAACGCATGATACAGGAAGCCCGTGAAAACGGCAGTATAATAGACGCCACCTACGGCAGAAAAACAAAGGCGGTCATAATAACGGACGGCAACAGGATCGTTTTGTCGGCGCTGCTGCCGGAAACCATCAGCAACAGAATTACACAGAAAACAGACGAAAATGCCGAATAAAACGGCGATACATAATGAAAGGAATTGATAATATGGCAAAAGGCAAACTTATTGTTATTTCGGGACCTGCGGGGACCGGTAAGGGTACGGTCATAAACGGTCTTATGGAAAGAGAAAGGTATGCACTGTCGGTATCGGCGACCACACGCAAGCCGCGCGGTTTTGAACAGGACGGTCTGAATTACTTTTTCAAGACCGTTGAAGAGTTTGAAGAAATGATAAAAAACGGTGAATTTCTTGAATATGCAAAATTTGTCGGCAATTATTACGGCACACCCAAAAAATATGTGCTTGAAAAATTGGAAGAGGGCAAAAATGTTCTGCTTGAGATAGAGGTCGAAGGCGCTATGCAGATAAAGAAAAATTATCCGGAAGCTGCGCTTATTTTCCTGCTGCCGCCGTCCGAGGAAGAGCTTGAAAGCCGTCTTAGGGGCAGAGCTACCGACAGTGAGGAAACCATTCTCAAACGCCTTGCCCGCGCGAAAGAAGAATTGGCTCAAAAGGATAAATATGACTATCAGGTCGTAAATATCGAAGTTGAACAGGCTGTGGAAGAGATCGAAGAGATAATCAGAAATCTGTAGATCGCCGTAAATATCGCCTAAAGGCAAAATTTATATAAAAAGGAGAAATATAAATGTTAAGACCATCTTATGCGGAATTAATGGACATATTAAATAAGGAAGGCGAAAATGCAAATGTAAAAAGCCGTTATACGATAGTCATTGCGGCTGCAAAACGCGCAAGACAGCTTATAGACGGTCACGAGCCTATGATCGACGAGGAAAAAATAACCGTTAACAAGGCACTTTCTATCGCTATTGAGGAAATGAAAGAGGGCAAAATAGAGGTCGTTCCTGAAGGACAGGGTACAAAGCTTGTGCTTAAAAAGCCCGAGATCGAGGAGGAGTCCGAAGAAAGCGAGGACAGCTTTGAAAACGAAGACGACGATCTTGAAAACGGTTTTGATGATGACGAGTTTGACGAAGACGATGAATTTGAGGCTGACGACGAGGCTGATGCGGAATTGTTCGAGAGTATTATGGGCGATCTTTTCCCCGAAAATACAGAGGAAAATGATGCCGATGCAGAACCTGAGGAATAATGACAAAGACCATGTTTCTTTGTCGGGGAGGTATTTAAAATGAAATATGCGGCGGTTGTTATTTCAATAACGGCAAAGGCGCTTGACCATGTGTTTTCATACGCTATCCCCGACAGGCTGCAAAGCAGGCTCAATAAAAAAGGTATGCGGGTGAGCATACCTTTCGGCAAGGGCAACAGGCAGATAGAAGGCTATGTCATAGGTTTTGCCGACAGTCTGCCGGAAGGGATCGACATATCAAAAATAAAAGAAATTTCGGATATACTTGAACAATATCCCGTCATAAGCGAAAAACGAATAGCGCTTGCATATTGGATGCAGACGGAGTATTATTCCACTCTAAGTGACTGTATGCAGTGCATTATTCCCAAAAAGGTGAAAAGCAAGACCTATAAATGCGCATATATAGATTTTGAGAATGTCGATATAAAAGCCATAGACGAGATAATTGCCAAAAACAACAAGCAAAGTCGGGTGCTGCGGTTTCTTATAGACGGCGGCAGCGTTCCGATAAGCCATATACGCGGATTTTTGGGCATAGATACAGCTCCGATAAACGCGCTTGTCAAAAAAGGCATAGTAAAGACCGAGGAAAACGAAGTTTACCGGGGAAATTACAATACAGCGCGCGCAGTGAAAAACAGCGGTTTTGAACTGACTGACGAACAGAAAGCAGCCGTTGAGGCTATACTTGAAAACGACGGCAGACCCGTGCTGCTGAAAGGTGTGACAGGCAGCGGAAAGACGGAAGTTTATTTGCGCGTTATAGAAAAAATGATAGAGCGGGGGAAACAGTCGATAGTGCTTGTTCCCGAAATATCGTTGACGCCGCAGACCGTGGACAGATTTATATCACGTTTTGGCGATACGGTCGCCGTGACACATTCCCGAATGTCCGACGGGGAACGTTACGACCAATGGCGCAGGGCTGCAAGCAGCGAAATTGCTGTTATGATAGGTCCGCGTTCGGCGGTGTTTACCCCGTTTGAGAATATCGGCGCAATAATAATTGACGAGGAACACGAGTCAGCCTATAAAGCGGATCAGCAGTCGCCTAAATACGATGCGCGCGAAATTGCGCTGAAACTTTCGGAACTTTACGGCTGTACGGTCGTGCTTGGCAGCGCAACACCGTCGGTCGTCAGTTATCATAAGGCGGAAGCAGGCGCTTACAGACTTGTGGAAATGAAAAAACGCGTCAATCTTTCGCCGCCGGAAATGATAGTCACCGATATGCGCGAAGAATTGGCTGCGGGCAACCGCGGTATTTTCGGCAGAGATCTGAAAGAGGCTATAAAGCGTAATCTTGACGAGAAAAAACAGACTATACTTTTTTTGAACAGACGCGGACATTCGACTTTTGTTTCATGCCGCAGCTGCGGTCATGTCATGACCTGCGAAAACTGCAATGTCAATTATACTTATCATGAATACAACAGGTCGCTGATGTGCCATTATTGTGGCGCAAGTGTTGCGATACCCGAAAAATGTCCCGAGTGCGGTTCGGAGTATATAAGATATTTCGGTGTAGGCACACAGCGTATAGAACAGGAAGTTATCAGGCATTTTCCGCAGGCAAGGGTCTTGCGCATGGATGCGGATACAACGCGCGAAAAAAACAGTCATACCGAGATATTGGACAGATTCCGCGAACATGATGCCGATATACTAATAGGTACGCAAATGATAGCCAAGGGTCTGGATTTCCCGGATGTGACGCTGGTCGGCATTATAGCTGCCGATCTGTCGCTCAATCTTAACGATTATCATTCGGGTGAGATAACATATCAGCTTATAACGCAGGTAGCCGGACGCGCCGGGCGTGCCGAAAAGCCGGGGCGTGTTTTTGTACAGACCTATTGCCCCGAACATTACAGCATACAGGCGGCTGTAAACGGAAATTACGAAAGTTTTTACGAACAGGAGAGAGAGTTTCGTAGGATAATGCGGTATCCGCCGTTTACAAATATTTTTTTTGTTCTTGTATCGGGGGAGGACGAAAAAAAAGTATACAGGGTCATAATGACATTGCACGAAATAATGCGAAGATACAATAAAAAAGGGGATTTTGAGCTCTTTGCCCCGACACCTGCTGTAATATCCAAGATAAAACGAAAATATCGCTACAGAATGATGGTCAGAGCGGACGACACGGACAGGCTGAAAAAATATGTACTGTATACAATAGAAAAACTTGGGGCGCATATGCCGCTTGACGATGTGTCCGTGAATATTTCGTTGAATCCGAATTACAGTTTTTAGGTGATACAAAAGGTTTGAAAGGAAGTAAAAAATGGCTATAAGGATGATAAGAGAGTCTGAAGATGAAATATTGAGAAAAAAATGCAAGGTAGTGAAGAAATTTGACGAAAAACTGCACACTTTGCTTGACGATATGGCGGAAACCATGCATGAGGCAAATGGCGTAGGTCTTGCCGCACCGCAGGTCGGTATGCTCAAAAGAGCCGTTGTCATTGATATAGGCGATGGCGTTGTGGAGCTTATAAACCCGGAAATAACCGAAAGTGACGGCGAACAGACGGGCAGTGAGGGCTGCCTGAGCGTG
>CANRCU010000181.1 GCA_947629215.1 uncultured Clostridia bacterium | reverse complement strand
GCTTCCCCGGATAAAACCATCCGCTGCTCCTCATCCCCTAATGGGCGGTATTCTATCTGGGTACGACACTCAAAACGGAAATATTCTCTCCGCTGCATCTTCTGCAATACGGTCTTTTGCTCCAATTCCATGAAGAACAGCGCATTTTTCTTAAATCTTCCCGCAAATAATCGAATTAAATAATAAATAATACTTACGGCCATAAGGATAGGCAAAAACACAGGGGGCGGAACCGGTGTATTGTTTTAGCAATGTCTGCGTTTCGGATATATCCTCGGTGATCGCCCGCTCGTATGCTTCGGGGCTTTCGCCGCTCTTTTTTGAGCAGCCCTTTCTGCCCTTGATGCTGTGCATATTATATGTATGATTGCCTATCTCGACCAGACCGCTTTCCTGCAATTTTTTTATCTCGTCGAAATTGAGATAGGAGTAGTCTAAATTATGCCTGTCGGGGTTGTTTTCCGCTTCAAGCTGTGTGTAATGTTCGGCAAAACTGCCTACAACATTCATTACGGCATGAAAACCGTATTTTTGCAAAAGAGGAAAAGCATAGGCATAAAAACTCTCGTAACCGTCATCAAAGGTGATGACCACGGGTTTTTCGGGCAAAGGCGTTTTGTTGTATGCATAATCTATGACCTGCTGCATGGTGACGGAGTTGTAACCGTTGTTTTTCAGATATTGCAGGTCACTTTCAAATTCGGAAACGCTTACGGCATATTTGCCCGTCAGTGCGGCTTTTGGCGTGATGTTGTGATACATAAGTATTGTCAGCGGTATCTTCCCGTCGTTTGCGTTTGATGACATACAGCTTATTGCGCCGCAGAAAGAGCCGAAAATATACGCGCCGACAAACACGGTGATAATTATAATGTTTTTGTACACGGTTTTCATATATGATGCCTACTTTATCTGATATGGAATATTATATTCGGCAAAAATTAAAATAGACAAAATAAAAGAGTTTACCCGTCAATGATATTTTTATATGCCAGAACGGAGGCTATTGTTTTGCTGTCGCAAATTTCTCCGCTGAATATCATTTTTACAGCCTCTTCGGGAGTATAGCGTTCAAGTTCTATAAATTCGTCATCGTCGGGGTTTGCCTGACCTTTGGCAAGACCTGTTGCAAGGTAAATGTGAAGTACCTCGCTGCAAAAACCTATTGAAGAGTAAAATTTAAACATAAATTCCATTTTTTGGCATTTATAACCTGTTTCTTCTTCAAGTTCCCTTATTGCGCAGTCATAGGGTTCTTCGCCCTTTTCAAGTGTGCCTGCGGGTATTTCAAGCGTTTCCTTCCCTGCGGCATGACGATACTGACGCACAAAAAGTATTTTTCCGTCGTCGTCTATCGCTACCATTGCGGCAGCGCCGTTATGACGCACCGTTTCACGCACTGCAACTCTGCCGTCGGGCAGCGTTATACTGTCGCGTTCTATGCTGAATACTTTACCTTTGAAGACTTGTTCCGAGCTGATGACCTCATAAGCCATTGCTGTCACGTCCTTTCTTATGATTTTTTATACCCAAGCGAAAACTTTAAAACAGGGCTGCTGCAAACAGCATAAATGCCGCCTGCAACAGCCCCGTCAAAAATCAAATTTTGATGTGTTTCGGAAGACCGTCCACCATATATGGATAAACTTCGCCCTGGATAAGCGGTTTCATATAGTCGATAGCTTCCTGTGAAAGACCTGTGCCGTCATTGATGATCCATTCTTGAGGAACGGTCTTTTCAACATTTGCAATTGCATTAACGTCGTAAATGCTTGTACCGACAAGGTAAGGCTTGTTAGATACACGTTCAAATACACCGACTTTGCCTGTTTCGCCCTCTGCGGCAGCCTTTACTGCAACAGCGCCGATAAGGAAAGCTTCCGTAACGTCGGTAAGAGAGCCTATATGGCTTGCGCAGCGCTGAATGGTGCTAAATTCGATAGGTCTGGTCTTGCAGCCCAATTCGCCAGAAAGAAGGTTTGCAAGTGTGCTTGCCGTACCGCCGAGCATTTTGTGACCGAAACTGTCTACCATGGTGTTTGTTGCGGCGCTTTCGCATACATACTTGCCGTCCGCTGTTTTGATACCCTCGGAAACGGCTACAACCACCTGTTTTTTATCTTTTTGTATATCTTTTACTTTCTGAACGAATTTATTTATATCAAACACCGTTTCGGGCAGATAGATAAGGTCTGCGCCTTCGCAGTCGTCGCCCTTTGCAAGCGCGGAAGCAGCTGCGAGCCAACCTGCGTTACGACCCATTATCTCGATAACGGTAACGATGTTTATAGGCTGTACATATGCATCCTGAACTATTTCTTTAACGGTCGTACCGATGTATTTTGCGGCGGAACCGTAACCGGGTGTATGGTCGGTGACCGCAAGGTCGTTGTCGATAGTTTTGGGAACGCCCATAAAGGTTATATCCGTTATATTTTTAACTTTTGCATATTCGCTGAGCTGCTTGATGGTATCCATAGAGTCATTTCCGCCGATATAGAAGAAATGTTTTACATCAAGCTTTCTTAATATTTCTATGATCTTGTCATAGGTCTCGGGGCTTTTTTCGTAGGTCGGCAGTTTGAAACGGCATGAACCGAGATAAGCCGACGGTGTTCTTTTCAAAAGTTCAACTTCAAGGTCGCCTTTTATGTATTCGCTCATGTCTATATAGCGTTCTTCAAGCAGACCCTCGATACCGTTGCGCATACCGTAAACAACGGGTGCGCCAAGCTGTTTTGCGGTCTTGAAAACGCCCGCAAGGCTTGAATTGATGACAGATGTGGGGCCGCCCGATTGACCCACTATAACATTACCCATTTTCATTTTTATCTACCCCTTTCTTTTGATGGCAGCCGTAAATTAAAACGGCATTATTTTCTTTTGATAATTATATCACTTTTTTACAAAGGTTGCAAGGGTCAAAATTAAAAATTTGAAAATTGTCTAATATAATTCACAAAAAATACGGTCGTAAATTTGAGTTGTTTGCAAAAAGTATACAAAACAATGCGAATTTTGCGAATAAAAAATATTCTTGCCGTTGTAAGTAACGATTCTGTAATATTTGTTGAGCAAAATTTATGATAAAATAAAGTAAAAAAGTAAAGTATTGCGGGGCAAAAAATGGATCTGTTTGAATATGCACGAAAAGAAAATATGAAAAAAGAATCTCCGCTTGCGGCAAGAATGCGGCCCGAAAAACTTGAAGAATTTGTCGGTCAGAAACACATTGTGGGCAGAGATACCCTTTTATACAGAAGTATAATTGCGGACAAGCTCTCGTCAATTATTCTCTACGGACCTCCGGGTACGGGCAAAACAACGCTTGCGCACGTCATAGCCAAGACCACAAAGGGCGATTTTAAGCAGATAAACGCTACAACTGCCGGTAAAAAAGATATTACCGATATAGTGGGGCAGGCAAAAGACACCATGGGTATGAACGGCAGAAGGACGATACTGTTTATCGACGAGATACACCGTTTCAACAAAGCGCAGCAGGACGCGCTTTTACCGTATGTGGAAGACGGCACTGTCATATTGATAGGCGCAACGACCGAAAATCCGTATTATGAGGTAAATAAGGCGCTTGTCAGCCGAAGTATTGTTTTTGAGCTGAAACATCTTAC
The DNA here is from genome assembly GCA_947629215.1 of uncultured Clostridia bacterium. GTDB lineage: Bacteria > Bacillota > Clostridia > Lachnospirales > CAG-274 > RGIG4310. The sequence goes on along the minus strand of CANRCU010000181.1, from coordinate 1,343 downwards.
AAAACAGGATATTGCGGATATACTCAAAAGGGCGATAGAGGATAAAGACAAGGGTTATGGCAATTTCAATATAGATATGGTTGACGAGGCGCTTGATTTCATTGCCGATGTGAGCAACGGGGATGCCCGTGTGGCGCTCAATGCGTTGGAGCTTGCCGTGCTTACGACAGAGCCGAATGCGGATAATATCATAAAAATAGATATAAAAACGGCAGAGCAGTGTATACAGAAACGTTCGCTCAACTATGACAGGGACGGCGACAACCACTATGACACTATATCGGCTTTTATAAAAAGTATGAGGGGCAGCGACCCCGACGCAGCGATATATTATCTTGCAAAAATGCTTTATGCGGGCGAAGACCCGCGTTTTATTGCAAGGCGTATAGTTATTTGTGCGTCGGAGGACGTCGGCAATGCCGACCCGCGGGCATTGACCGTGGCAGTGGCTGCGGCTGAAGCCGTTAACCTTATAGGTATGCCCGAATGCAGGATAAATCTTGCTCAGGCAGCCGCCTATGTTGCCTGCGCGCCAAAGAGCAACGCAAGCTGTATGGCGATAGATACGGCGCTTGAAGCGGTAAAAAATATACAAACGAGCGGTGTGCCTATGCATTTAAGAAACGCCAATTATCAGGGCGAAAGGGAACTCGGACGCGGCGTGGGTTATCTGTATGCGCATGATTTTCCGCTTAATTATGTTGAACAGCAGTATCTGCCCGACGAACTTGTCGGCACAAAGTTTTATGATTTTCAAAACGGCTATGAGATCAAACTGAAAGATTGGATGGAAAAAATAAAAAAACAGGGGCGAGAAAATAATGAGGGCAATTAAAAGGCTTGTAGCGGTGATGCTTGTTATAGCGGCATTGCCTGTACATATGATAAATGCGGCAGAACCTATGAAGGGTGTGTGGGTGGCTACGGTATCAAAAATGGATTATCCCAAAGAATGTACGGTCAATTCCCAACAGCTTATGAAGGATGCGGACGAAATATTGGATAATTGCAAGGCGCTCGGTTTCAATGCCGTTTTTTTTCAGGTAAGACCTGCCGGCGATGCGTTCTATAAATCTAATATTTTCCCGTACAGTCAGTGGCTCACGGGAAGTCAGGGGCTTGCCCCCGAAAACGATTTCGATCCCCTTGCCTATTGGGTAGAAGGCGCACATAAAAGGGGAATGGAACTGCACGCATGGATAAATCCCTATCGTATAACAACAAACGGTATCTCTCTTGATTCGCTTGCATCAAACAATCCCGCAAGAGTGAACAAAAATTATACCATACATTATACAAACGGAAATTATTATTATAATCCAGCTATGCCCGAGGTCAGACAG
>CANRCU010000180.1 GCA_947629215.1 uncultured Clostridia bacterium | reverse complement strand
TCGTGCGTCTTTAACTCTGTAAGTCGGCTATCTGAAAATCAGTGGGGGGTTAATGAAGGGGTTTTGCTATTTACTAATGAAGCCCGCTCATGCAGTAATTTGTAGTATTACCATTCAGAGCGGGCTTGCTTGTTCATGTGTTCAATTAACTGAATTCGTCAGCCCATGGATTTTCAAATAGAGCTTCGGCGTTTAACGCTTCGCCCTGCTTAATAAGAGAAGGATATTTTTCTTTTACACTTCTTAGCACCCAACTTAAAATAGCGTGATAGTCTGACTTGTATTTCTTCCCGGTTGATAGCTTGTAATTGTTCAATACCTCTATGCACTTATCAATAAACGGTTTTGAATGCTCTTTTGTCAGTTTAGTATATTCTTCTTCGGTTAAAGCTACAGCGTCGGCGTAATTCTTTTTATTGTCTTTTTTATCTATTCTCTTGTCTCTATTATCTGTATCTAATATCTGTGTTACATTGTAACTATGTTCGCCGTTACTTTGTAACGCTGTTTCTGTGTTACATTGTAACGTATTCCCCTTTTTGCCGCTACGATGTTTTCTGACTCGTTCCGCTGATTGTGTTTCAGATCCAACAGAGCTCTCAACGTATGGAATTCGCAAAACTCCGTCATTTTCTTCATAGATCAAACCGATCTTGCGAAACATAGCCATTGCTGCCGAAACGGTATTAACTGAAAACTTTGTGTCCCTTGCTATTTTGTTTTCATCAAACTTTATAAGCATTTCACCGACTTGTGAACACATTCGCCCGCCGCTGTTAAGCGTCAACAAACACAGTTTTTGATACAGCACTATATATTCGCAGCCTTTAGGAAGTGACGAAAGGTAATCAATAGTGTCCAAATCAAAAAAGTCTTCTTTCAGCTTTAGCCAGTAATAACGTTTATCAGCCATTGGAAACGCCCTCACTTTCCCACTTTCTCAGAAGCCTTTCCGCAGCTGACAGCGTTTTCTTTATGCTGCGGGATCTCGCCCGCTCCGTTCGGACATACCGCCTCAGCTCGTCGGTGCAGCTTGGCAAATAATAACCCTTACCGCTTGAACAGATCACAGCCCCTTTGCGGCGCATATCCTCTATACAGAGCCTTACAGTCCTTTCACCCTCATTTGTTCTTCTGCATAGTTCAGAAAGGCTTACAGCGTTATCCTCTCCGCTGCTGATGCTGCCTATAATCAGATCAGACATAGACATATCACACCACCTCTCTTTCGCCTGTGTTCAGATACTCAATGAACTTATCAAGGTTTATAAGGACCTTTGACCCGCACAGAACAAAAACGATCTTACGATCTTTTACAAGCTGCCTGATAGCGTGGGCGGGAAAGCCTGTTTCCTTTGCAGTCTCGTTGATGGTCCTCATGCGTGGAGCTGCAACGCATACCGCAGTTATATCTATGTTTTTCATAATTCCTCCGTTTTATAGTTGCGCCCCCGCTGAAAATGTGGTATAATATCAGCGGGAGCATTGTTCAACGTGCATTCCTGATGCGGGCTTCAATGCCCGCTCTGCCGCTCGGGTGCGTGGTATCACTCGAGCGGCTTTTTTGCTTTAATTTCAGCTATGATCGACTTGACACGCTCTACCTCTTCATCATTAAAGGGCTTGCGCAGTCTTCGGCTGAAATTACCGTCAGAGAGTCCCCAACATTCGGCAACTTCCCAACAACGAACATTTGCCGACAATATCAGCTTCTTTACTTCTGAACCACTCATGCAGATCACCTCCTGAAAGCATTATACAACACCAACAGCTATAAAGACAAGCAAGCAGGCTTGATATATAGAACTTTATAAAATCAATTTTACTTGTTGTAAATATCAAAAAATATGTAAAACTTTAAGTTGTAAAAATTACTTGACAAGTTAAAGGCTTTTGTGGTATAATTAACAACAAGAACAGCAATATAAAGCAGAGGTTATAAATATGAAAAATATTGATTTTGAAAAAGCAGGCAAAAAAATTAAGGAAAAGAGAACACAGAAAGGCATCAGTCAATCAAAACTTGCGGAAGATATAGGCATATCCGCGCAGGCATTAAGCAATATTGAAAACGGAAAAAACGAAGACGGCGGCGCAGTAAGACACTTCATTAACATCGCTGTTGCTCTTGAATTGTCATTAGACGATTTGTTTGAAATAGAAGAGATAAAACAAGCCACATCAATTACAACACAAAGATATCTTGATACAATCAAATATTTTATAGAGCTTATCGCTCCTGCTTTTTACAACAGGAAATACGCGGAAAGTCCCGCTACTTTAGAAATAAACGATATCGGAGTAAATTATTATATTCAAGAATATTTTGCAAGGCGAGCGATATTCAATGAAATAAGCACAGAAAATTTTGACATGATACAAAAAGCGAAAGAGCTTGTTCTTGATGACTTAGACCGACAAATTGAAGAGAAAATGGATATTAGCAATAATTCCCTTACGTTTAAGCCCGGCAATAATTCTCATTTTGAGTATGACAGCAATACGGGTAAGATTATCATTGAACCATTTCCCTTTTAGCAGTAAAAAACCGCTCTGCGCGGCAACGCAGAGCGGCTTAAATAGACTTTACCGAAAAGGGCAAAGCCTGCTATATAAAGCATTTATATTATAGCACAAACGCCCTTTCGGTGTCAAGCAACACACAGAAAGGAATGTGACATTATGGCACACATCGACAAAAGACCAAATGGCAGCTACCGCATTAAAGTTTCATGTGGGTATTCTGCCGACGGCAAATCACAGAAAACGCAGTCTACAACATGGAGACCCCCGAAAGAGGGAATGACCGAAAAGCAGTTGCAGCGAGCATTGAGCAAGGCTGTTTCTGAGTTTGAGCAGAGGTGCGCAGGCGGTCAGATCGTCAACGCTGTTAAGCTTCAGAGCTTCATTGAAAACTGGTTTGAAGTGCATGAGGGCGCGTTAAAACCTGCGACCCTGAAAAAGTATCGTGATCTCTGCCCTCGTATCTTCTCACAGCTCGGACATTTAAGGCTTGACAAGATAAAGACAAAAGACCTTGACCGCTTCTTGAAATGGCTCACAAATGAAAGAAATGCGGCAGTCCTCGCAAAGTGCAAGATAGACTTGAAGCAGGCATTAAAAACGGTTGATGAAACACAAAAGGCTTTTTCTGAGAGAGCAGGCGTTGATCCTCATGTTGTCCGCAGCTGCTACCATGACAACGCTATTTTGTGGGATAATGCCGTTAAGATCGCAGCAGCTCTTGACAAGCAGCCCGCAGCGGTCTTTGATAAAATAACCGATGGCAGCAGGCTTTCACCTAAGACAATCCACTGCTATCACGGTTTTCTGTCAACTATATTCACATATGCAGTCAAGACAGGTGAGATCGCTGTAAACCCCTGCAATAACTGCACGCTTCCGAAAGTCCCCGCAGCAGAACATAATATATTGACTTTAGAACAGGCTCAGAGGCTCTTGCAGCTGCTTGATGAATACGCACCTTTGAAATATCGCTGCTTCTTCTATATAGCCATTTACGGCGGTTTCAGACGTGGGGAAATACTTGGGCTTCGTTGGTCTGATATAGACTTTGAAAATGACCTGGTACACATAAACCGCGCTGCACATTGGGACAAGCAGAGGGGCTTTTATTATACCGACCCTAAAACAGCAAAGTCAAAGCGCACCGTTCGCCTGCCGGATCGTGTTATGTTCCTGTTAAAGCAGCAGCATAACGATCAAATGTCTGCGGTTTTTAATTACGGTGATTACTGGAACAATGCTGAAAACCTTGTCTTCACTACAGACAGCGGCTCACAGATGAGCATGGGAACGCCTTACAGCTTCTTGAAAAAGTTCTGTGAAGAACATGAGCTGCCCCGCATATCGGTTCACAGCCTACGGCACTTGAACGCTACGCTTTTAATAAACAGCGGCGCAAATCCTAAAACCGTTCAAGCCCTGCTTGGACATTCTCTTGCAAGTACAACAATGAACCTGTATGCGCATGAGATCCAGTCGGCAGAGGCGGCAGCCTCCGCAGCAGTCGCAGCAATGCTTGACAGTCAGCTTTCTGCAAAGCGCAACACAGGTGCAGTCTGAAAAGGGAGGGAGCATATATGAAAACGATGTACAAGGTATATACTCAAAGCGGCGATATTGTAGGAATGTTCTGCAATGAAGCCGAACGAGACAGAGCCGTTAAAAAGTACAACGGCAGCTATAAGACCGTAAAGCTCCGCAGTGCAAAAGAATTATACAAAGACCTGAAAGGATATAATATACTTATGACAGCTAAGGAACTTGGAAAGATGATGGACTATATAGGCGGGGGCGGCTCAATGTTCCCGGCTGAGGAACTCGAAAACGCCGTTGATGATTTCCTGAATGAGCATGGCAGCAAAGACGATATGACAGCATATAGAGATATGGAAAGCAGATTGTTTGCTATTGCCGAAACAGAAAGGCAGAACGCTTTCGCTTTGGGCTTTGAAACAGCGGTTTCGCTGATATTGAGTAGGGAGCTGACATAATGGACATATCCTCAAATAATAATTCGGTTATTCTTACTATATCAGAAAATGAGCAGGCATTATTAAATAATTATAGGAAATTATCTGATATTGACAAGGGCAGATTTTACGGACGCTTGGAGATCTTGCACGAACAAGAGTTAAAGCAGCAGATGCTTGAACAAGAAACCTATTGCAGAAAAAGCATCGTAAAAAGAGCTAAAGGAAAGACAATATTGAAAAACTCTCTAACAGATGACGAAAACGCTGTGCTTTCTTATTATAGATCCATTTCATCAGACAGACGACTCAACGCATTAGACAAACTAAATGAACTTTTAGCAAAGAAACATACCGCAAAAATAATACTTTTGAAAAGGTGATACTCATAAGAGCAGGCACAAAAAAGCCTGCTCTTTTTCTATAAAAATACTACTTTTTCAGACCCATAATGACCAAACAATGACCAAAACCGAAAAGTCAGAAAAACAAAAAGCTCCAAAACAACGTAATAGCGCTGTTTCAGAGCCTTGAAAAGACGCGCGGATTGAGAGATTTGAACTCTCGCGCCGGTTTCCCGACCTACTCCCTTAGCAGGGGAGCCCCTT